>DAITAE010000680.1:0-2402 GCA_036824445.1 Streptosporangiaceae bacterium
CCAGGGCGGGCGGGGCGAACCGGTGCTGCTCCCCGTGCCCGCGCGGCGTGCCGACCGCGTCGCCGACCTGGATCTCCGCGAGGCCCCACAGCTTCGCGATCTCTCCGGCGGACACCGATTCCCGGCGAACCGGTGAGCCGCCGGCGAAGACGCTGATCGCGGTCACCTTCCGTTCGCCGCTGCGGCCGAACCGCACCCGGTCCCGGGTTCGCAGGGTGCCGGAGAACATGCGGACGTAGGCGATCTTCTCGCCCGCCGGGCCACGTTCGATCTTGAAAACGCGACCCGAAGCCGGGCCCGCGGTGTCCCGCCCGGCCGCGGGCAGCAGCTCGGCGATGCCGGTCATCAGCGAATCCACACCTGCACCGGTGAGCGCCGAGCCGAAGAACACCGGATGGACGCTCCCCCGCCTGGTCTGCGCGGCGAGTTCGGCGCGCAGCCGCCGGTACGGGATCCCCCGCTCGGCGTGGACGTACGCGGCCAGGATCGGGTCGCTGCGCTCGGCGAGCACTTCGGCCAGCCTCGCCGTGAAGGCCGCGTCGGCGCCACCGCAGGGCGTGAAGCCGGCGGCGTGCGTTCCGAGCCCGTGCGCCGAGCCCATCGCGACGATCGCTGGCGTCAGCCGCTCCGAGATGGCCCGGAGCGGGCGCTCGTAGCCCGCGCCGCGACGGTCGATCTTGTTCACGAACATCAGGGTGGGGACGCGCAGCCGCCGCAGCGCGCGCATCAGGATGCGCGTCTGGGGCTGCACGCCCTCGACGGCAGAGATCAT
Organism: Streptosporangiaceae bacterium; assembly: GCA_036824445.1. Classification (GTDB taxonomy): domain Bacteria; phylum Actinomycetota; class Actinomycetes; order Streptosporangiales; family Streptosporangiaceae; genus UBA9676. The sequence continues at coordinate 773 of DAITAE010000680.1, forward strand.
CAGCACGGCACCGTCGAGCACGCTCAAGGCGCGCTCCACCTCGGCGATGAAATCCGGGTGGCCGGGCGTGTCGATCAGGCTGACCGCGACGTCATCGATCGCGAACGAGACGACCGCGGACTTGATCGTGATCCCGCGCTGCCGTTCCAGCGCCAGCGAGTCGGTCTGGGTCGTGCCGGCGTCGACGCTGCCGATCTCGCCGATGGCACCCGCGGCGTAGAGAAGCCGCTCGGTGAGTGTTGTCTTACCGGCGTCTACATGCGCCAGGATTCCCAGGCTGAGCGTTCGTTGCGGCATGCGTCATGCCCTTCGAGGTCGTAACTCCCTTCGTGATGGACATGAACGCTGCGCGCATCTTCGCTCCTTGGACGGCCGGCGCCGTACTGGCCGAAGTGAATCATAAGGTCCATCGGCGCGGTGGCCGCAACAGGCTTTTCACGCCCAAACCAGTGACCGGGTGACCTGAATAGGCCTTGGCCAGCATTCGGCCCGGCCACTGCATGCGTGGGTGCCCGCAACACCGGGCAACCCCGAGCGCAGCCAGGGTTGACCCTGATGCCTTCCGGCCGAGATCAGGGCCGAACCGAGGCTGATCCCGATCGACGCCGACGCCGGCCGACGGCAGCCCGGAACCACGAACACAGCCACCGCAGAGACCGGCTCCACCACCATGACCGGCCGGCCCGCAGCCCGCCAGCTGCGCCGCTCCGCCGACGACAAGAAGCTGGCTGGCGTGGCTGGCGGCATCGCCCGGTACCTGGACCAAGTATTCGCGAGCCAGGCCGAGCGTGGCAGGGGTGACGGCTCGGCATGGTGTCGGCAGCTCGTACGCTGAGACGGTGCCTGAGCCGCGCCTGATGGCAGATGACCTCGTCGAGCTGCATGGCCGCTGCGGGCGGCGGTTCGCAGAACTGGTCGCCGGTGTGGGCCCGGGACAATGGCAGGATGGCACTCCCTGCTCGCAGTGGGATGTGCGGACGCTGGTCCATCACCTGCTGTATGAGCAGCGCTGGGTGCCGCCGCTGCTCGATGGCCTGACGATCGGGCAGGTCGGCGACCGGTTCGAGGGCGACCTGATGGGTGGCGACGCCGCGGCGTGGCCGCGATTGCTGGCATCGGCGATCGGGCAGGCGCACGCGGCGGTGACACGGCCGGGAGCCCTGGACCGGACGGTGCACCTGTCTTTCGGCGACGCATCCGGGCACGAGTACGTCATACAGCTGACCGCCGACCTCGCCATCCACGGCTGGGACCTCGCCCGGGCCACCGGGCAAGACGACGCGCTTGACCCCGGCGCGGTCGCGGCGCTGCTTCCATGGGCCGAAGCGAACGCGGACTGGCTGGCTGGATCGGGAATGTTCGGCACACGAATCGATACCGGCCTTAACGCCCCCGATGACGTCCGCCTGCTGGGCTTGCTCGGCCGCAGCGCCTAAATGCCCACCACGAGCGGCCCAGACGCACCGGTCTCCTAGCGCGGGCAGGCAGCCAATTTCCAGCCCGCCCGGGCGTGGCTTGGCGAACGGGCGGAGTTACGGCAGGGTACCGTTTAGTGCACGGGCTGCATGAAGCGGTTGACTGCCCAATCGCCGATCTTGATGCCGTGGACGATCCCCTCCTTGACCGCCTT
>DAITAE010000681.1:0-2400 GCA_036824445.1 Streptosporangiaceae bacterium
TCGCCTACGCGCGGCAAAGCGGCAACCACCGCGCCCAGATGCAGGCCAGCGCCTGGCTCGCAGCGACCCTGTTGCTGCTGCCAGTTCCGGCCGATGCCGCGATCGACCGCGCCGAGCAGTTGCTCCAGACAACCGACGGCGATCCATGGGCCGAGGCTGACCTGCTCGCCGGGCTCTCGCTGCTGTATGCCTACGCGGGCCGTTTCGCCGACGCTCGGGAGGCGATCGCCCGAGCCCAGTCCGTGTATGACCGCTCGGAGGCGAAACTCAGATGGGCAACGGCCGCCAGCCTAGCGGGCCATATGGAATTGATCGCCGGAGATCCGGCCGCGGCCGAGCACCACACGAGAGAGGCGTACGAGGCACTCCGTGCAATGGGAGAGCGAGGGATTCTCAGCACGGTCGCCGGCGAGCTCGCGGAGGCGCTGTACGCACAGGGCCGCCTGGATGAGGCGCAGCGGATGACCGAGGAAGCCGAGGCAGCCGCCGGGCCCGGCGACATCGATGCCCAGGCGCGCTGGCGCGCAACCAGGGCCAAGCTGCTCGCCCGACGCGGCCAGTTCCCCGCCGCCCTCCGGCTCGTAGACGAAGCAGACGCACTCACCTCACCAACCTCCTGGGAGGTACTCAAGGGCGGGGTGCTGATGGCCAAAGCCGAGGTGAACCGGCTCGCCGGGGCACGCGAGGAGGCAGCGGCCAGCCTCCGCGCGGCGCTGCGCATCTATGAGAACCAGGGAGCCGCACCTCTCGCCGAGCGGGCACTGGCCGCTCTGGCGGGCCTCACCGGCCACCCTGGCACCAGGCCGGCCTAACTCCCCCAGCCCTCCGGCGCGCTCTCCTGGATGCGAAACTGCTGCCTGGGTCCCAACCCGAGGGGTGACACTGGGCCGGTGAAGGTCGGCAGGCTGGCTGCGTTGTGCGGTGTCGCGGGCCCGGTGCTGTTCACCGTGGCGTGGGTGGTCGGCTCGCTGCGCCAGCCCTGTCACGGCGCGGCCGAGGTGCAGCTGAGCGGCCTGGCCGCGGAGGACGCGAGGGATCCGCAGATCATGATGGCCGGGTTCGTGGTGCTGGGCCTCTGCTCGATCGCGTTCGGTGTCGCGCTTGACCGGGTGATCGTGCCCAGGTCAGCCGGGCCGTGGCTGGTGGTGGTGGCGGGCGCGGCGGCCGTGGCCGCGGGGGTGTTCCGGCGCGATCACCTGTTGCTGGTCGGGCCCGGCTTCGCCGGTGAGTCGTGGCACAACCAGGTGCACGACGTGGCCAGCGGCGTCGCGTACGGGGCGATGCTCGTGGCGCCGCTGGTGCTGGCGCGGCGATTCCGCGGCGACCCGCAGTGGGCGATGGTCAGCCGTCCGGTCCAGGTTCTTGCGCTGGGCAGCGCGGTGGCGCTGGCCGTCTTCGCATCCCGGGTCGTTGAGCCGTGGAACGGCGTCGCGCAGCGGATCGCGGTCACGCTCGCTCTTTCCGCCGAGATCCTCGTCGCCGCGCGGATGCTGACCCTGCCGCTGACCGGCTCAGGTGCCAGACAGGCGGCTCGCACGGGCTGATATAGAGTCAGTTCGCCTGCTCGTGTCTCCGCTCGCGGGAGCGGACGGGCGAGGGGGCCGGATCCGGGCGGCGGAGGGAGCTGATCGGGCGTGAGCATTCTCGGTACCCGGGTCCTGCGGACGGAGGATCCGGGCTTCCTCACGGCCGGCGCCGTCTATACCGACGACATCCGGCTCGTCGGCGCCTGTCACGTGTTCTTCGTCCGGTCCCCGCTCGCGCATGCGCGGATCCGGTCCGTCGATGTCAGCGTCGCGCTCCAGGCGCCCGGTGTGGTCGCGGCGTTCACCGGCGCCGACCTGGCCGACCTTCCGCTGCTGGCGCCGCCGATGCCCGGCATGATCAACGACCGGATGGGCCAGCCTCTCCTCGCCCGGGATGTGGTCAGGTTCGTCGGCGAGCCAGTGGCCGTGGTCGTCACCGAGGACCGGTACCAGGGCGAGGACGCGGCGGAACTGGTCGACGCCGACTACGACCCCCTGCCACCGGTGATCGGGCTGGCCGGGGCCGACGCCGACGGTGAGCACGGCCTGCTGTTCCCCGAGGCCGGCACCAACGTCGCCGCCTCCTTCGGCGACGCCGCCGGGCTCAGGGCCGATCTGTTCGATGGCTGCGACGTGGTCGTTACCCGGACCATCGTCAACCAGCGGGTCGCGCCCGCGCCGATGGAGCCCCGCGCGGCGGCCGCCGCCTGGGGCGAGGACGGCCGGCTGACGGCGTGGATCCCGAACCAGGGCGCGCAGGGCACGCGCGGGGCCCTGGCGGACATGCTCGGGATGGACCCCGCCGGCCTGCGGGTCATCACCCCGGACGTGGGCGGCGCGTTCGGCGCCAAGTTCGGCGCCGACCCGGAGCACG
>DAITAE010000682.1:0-2400 GCA_036824445.1 Streptosporangiaceae bacterium
CCGCGCCAGCGCGTGGAGCTGGAGGGCTCCGTGGGGTGGGGGCTTGGCGCGGGCCGCAGCCCGGGGGGGTGTTTCGTTGCTGCCTGGCCCATGCGCTTTCGTCGCCTTACGGCCACGAACTGTGATCGGCTGTGAAGCCTCAGAAATGGCAGGTAAAGGCGCGGCAAAAGCCGCATGTCGCCGTGCCAACGGGCGTAGCGTCCCTTTGACGCCCCCCGCCTGGGGCTGGGCCCGCCCCGCCTGGCCCCAGGTCCAGCGTTTGGATACGGCAGGCCGTGGCCTAGCTGCTGTCCGGGTTCGCCTGCTCTCCGGTGACCGGGTACGTCGAGCGCTTCGGCTAATTCAAGCAGTCCGTGCCGTGGCCACCCGCTATGACAAACGAGAACTCATCTACCAGGACACCGTTGACTTTGCTTCCATCAGGATCTGGCTACGAGATCCCGTCCCATGATCCACGGGACACGCTCCAGCGGGGCTTCGCCCCAGCCCCGCGAGCCATGTCCGGGGGCTGAGGCTGGGTGAAAGGGCCCCGGCCGGTGCGTGACGGTGACACGCTGTGCCCCGTTATGGACCGCCCGCTGGCGGTGGGTGGCCTTGCGGCCTGTGCCCGACCGGAGCCTGTGATGACGCTACCGCGCTCAGCTGCTGATGTGCTGTCTGGCCATGTGACCTTCGAGGTGGAGTGCATTGACCGGATGTACCTGAACGTCTACATCCCGCAGTTGCAATACGCGACCGGGCTGGTCAGCTATATCCACCGGCAGCTGGGCAAGCCAGTGGCGTCCACAGCGGCGCTGGCACCGGTGAGCGAGGCGTTCACCCGGGCGGTGCGGGCCTTCGCCGCCGAGCGGCAGATCCCCTGGGTCGACTTCGCCAGGGGCCAGCGCAAGGACGACGTGGCCCAGAAGTTCCTGGCCGGGTTCACCGGGACCGATGGCGTGCTGTTCATCGGCCGGGCGCAGGAGAAGGTCCCGCTGTTCAGGACCCGCAAGCGCCGCCGCGGCGACGGCACGTCCTACCCGTGGATCGCGCTGGAGACCGGTGTGGTGAACCAGTTCTACTTCTACTGCGTCGATGACGGCTTCGGCCCGTTCTTCTTGAAGTTCTGCAGCTACTTTCCGTTCAACGCCAAGCTGTGCCTCAACGGCAACGAGTGGGCCAAGCGGCAGGCCGCCAGGGCCGGGATCGGCTTCACCCCGCTGGACAACGCCTTCGCCGCCGTCGATGACGTGCCTGCCCTGCAGGCGATCTGCCACGCCCTGGGCCCGGCGCAGATCGGCGCGCTGCTGCGCAAGTGGCTGGCGATCCTGCCGCACCCGTTTACCCGGGCTGACCGGGCTGCCGGGTACCGGTATGACATCTCCATCTTGCAGGCGGAGTTCTCTCTCACCCAGGTACTGGACAAGCCGGTGTCCGGGCGGATCTTCTTCGAGCAGGTCATCCGCGACAACCTCGACCTCGGCCGGCCCGACCGGATCAGCCTGATCTTCGGCCGGTCCATCTACCGCGGCCGCAAGAACCACACCCCCGGCACCTTCGCCACCCGCGTGGTGACCGACGGGGTCACCCCGAGCCTGCACGTGCTTTACAAGCACGCCCAGATCAAGCAGTACCACAAGCTCGGCAAAGCACTGAGGACCGAGACCACCATCAACCAGACCACGGACTTCGGCCTGGGCAAGCGGCTGACTAACCTGCCCGCCCTGCGGCAGATCGGCTACACTGCCAACCGACGGCTGCTGGCCGTCCAGCGACTCAGCCACGATCCCATCACCGGCGCCGAGGTCCTGCACGCCACCTGCGATCCGATCGTCCGTGACGACGGCGCCCGCATCCCCGGCCTGCGCCTGACCGACCCCCGCGCCCAGGCGCTCTTGCACATCCTCCCCGTATTCCGCCTGCACCCTGCCGGGTTCACCAGCCGTGACCTGCGCGCGCTGCTCGGCGAGCTCCTCGGCCAGCCACCAGGCACGATCACCTCGGGTCAGGCCACCTACGACCTGCGGCGGCTGCGCGAGCACGGCCTCATCGAGCGCATCCCCCGCACCCACCGCTACCAGGTCACCGACACCGGGCTGCGGCACGCCATGTTCCTCACCCGCGCCCACGACCGCGTCCTGCAAGCCGGCCTCGCCCAGCTCGACGACCCAGCCCCCACCGCCCTTCGCACCGCAAGCCGCGCCTACCAGGCCGCCCTCGACGACCTCACCCAGCGCGCAGGAATCGCCGCCTGACCACCCGAACTTGACTCGATCTCACCGGCTTCGCCGGTCCTAGCTCGGCTAGCGGCCCGTCAGAACTCCTCCTTGAGCTCGTCGTGCAGCGCCAGGGCATCAAGTTCGGGGTGGCGCAGCAGCACGCTGGTCACCGCGACGCTGAGCGCGGTCGCCACGCGGTCGG
>DAITAE010000161.1:0-8702 GCA_036824445.1 Streptosporangiaceae bacterium
CACGCGCCGCGAGAGTCCGAGCAGGCGCCCGAGTCCGGTGAGACCGCGCCTGCGGTAACAGCGGGTGACGGTGCCGACGCCGGCCGCCACCAGTGGAGGGCCAGACCTACCAGCCCGGCGAGCGCCGCTCGCGGGGCCTGCGTCTGCTCGTGGACGTCCGCGGGCGCTGGTCAGGGCGCCTGTGTCTGCCCGTTGACGTCCGCGGCCGCCATCTCCGGTGCGGCGTCCGATGTGCTGGCCGTTCCGTCAGGCTCTCCCGCCTCCATGACCGGTTGCGAATTCCGCCGGTTCATGATGATCACGGCGGTCGCGCTGCCGCCCGCGAACACGATCGCGCCCGCGACGAAGGCCGGCCAGCGGCGCCGGCGCGGCCTGGGGGGCTCGAGCCGGCGGGCGGCGGAGGACAGCGCCGCAGCCACCTGGGGCGCCATCTGCTCTTGCAGCGCCTGCCCGATCGACTCGAGCCGCGGCGCGGTCCACGCCCGGGCACCGAGCATGCCCTGCTGCGCGGCGACCCTGGCGTTAGCGGCCAGCGGGGCAAGCTGGGCCTGGGCTAGCATCTGGCGGGCGCGCAGGTACTGGGCCGCCTGGCGGGCCCAGTCCTGGGCGGCCTCCGTGGAGATGCCGTTGCCCTGGCCGTTCTGTTTCGTCATGAGGGACAACCTCCCTGTGCTCCCGCCTGTTTCCGTTCCCACGGGTGGCGGACTCAATCATTGATCGCTGGCTTCGCCCCCTCGGCCAGGGCATGGCAGGATGGCCGTAATTGCACCGAACCACGAAAGGGGCCCGCCGCCGGCCATCACCCGGCCGTGCAAGGATGCCAGCCATGACCACAACCCAGACTGCCACACTGCACACCAGCCAGGGCACGATCGTGATCCGCCTTTTTCCCGATCATGCTCCCAAGACGGTGCGCAACTTCGTCGATCTAGCCCAGGGTGCGCGGGAGTGGACAGACCCGCGGACCGGCAGCACAACGACCGGGAGGCTCTACGACGGGACCATCTTCCACCGGGTAATCCCGAACTTCATGATCCAGGGCGGGGACCCGCTCGGGACCGGCACCGGTGGCCCCGGCTACAAGTTCGCTGACGAGTTTCACCCGGATCTGGCGTTCGACCGGCCATATCTGCTCGCCATGGCCAACGCCGGGCCCGGCACGAACGGCTCGCAGTTCTTTATCACGACCGTGCCCACCCCTCACCTGAACCGCAGGCACACCATCTTCGGCGAGGTCATCGAGGGCCAGGATGTCGTGGACGAGATCAGCCACACGGCGACCGACAGCAGGGACCGGCCGATGAAGGACGTCGTGCTGGAATCCGTCGAGATCGAGGGAGCCGACGGCGCACCGGAAGCCGCGGGCTAAATCATGGATGTCCGGCCTGCGCCAGGCACCGGCGGCGGGGCCGAGGTTCCCACCTGTTTCCGCCACCCCGAACGGGAGACCTATCTTTCCTGCGTTCGCTGTGGGCGCCCCGCTTGCCCGGAGTGCCTGCGCTCGGCGCCGGTCGGCCAGCAGTGCGTGGAGTGCGTCAAGGAGGGCAACCGGGGCGTCCGCAAGCCCGCCGCCATGTTCGGCGGGCGGGCGGTCTCCGGCGCACTCGTCACCTACACGCTCGTCGGCCTGAACGTCCTCTTCTACCTGGTCGAATGGGTGTACCCGCGGATCGTCAACTACCTCGACATGGTGGGAGCCGCCCGGGACCCCGCATTGCACGGGCAGGTCGTCGGCGTCGCGGCGGGCGAGGAGTACCGGCTCATCACCTCGGCGTTCCTGCACGAGCCGGGGTTCGCCGGGTTCGGCCCGGCCCACATCATCTTCAACATGTGGGCACTGCTGCTGGTGGGCCCGGGGCTGGAACGGCTGCTCGGGCGTCTCCGCTTCCTGGCCGTTTACCTGCTCAGCGCGCTCGGCGGCTCGGTGCTCTTCTACGTCCTGGTTCCTCCGTACCAGCAGGCCCTCGGCGCTTCGGGTGCCGTGTTCGGCCTGTTCGGCGCCTGGTTCGTGGTCTCACGGCGGATGCAGGTCGACACCAGGGCGATCGTCTTTCTGATCGTCATCAACCTGGTGATCGGCTTCGTGGTTCCCAACATCGCCTGGCAGGATCACATAGGCGGCCTGCTCACCGGTGGGCTGCTCACCGCGGCCTACGCGTACGCGCCGCGGCAGCACCGGGTGCTGGTACAGGCCGGGGCCACCGCCGCGATCGTGGTACTGCTGGCCGCCGCCGTCATAGCCCGGAACAGCCAGCTCGCGGCCTCCGCGCTGGGCTGAGCGCGGCGGCCGCGCCGGGCACTACCGCCACTTGGTCGCGAAACCGAGGCCCGCGATGATGAAGGCGAACCCGATCGCGAGATTCCAGGGCCCCAGCGCGGGCAGCGGCAGTTTCTGGCTCGTGATATAGAACAGCGCGATCCACGCCAGGCCGACCACAAGGCAGCCGAGCATGGTGGGCACCAGCCAGCGCGGGCTGACTTTCGCCTTGCCGGCCCGTGGTGGCGGGGTATAGACCGCCCTGGTCCGGCCGCGGGATTTGGGCACGTTGATCTCCTGGTTGGGTGTGGCGCGGCGGGGGCCCAGGGATTTCGCCGGTCCCGGCGGCCGCGCGCACGATGTCATCGGCCAGCGTAGTGGCTTGCCTGCCGTCGCGCGACAGCGCCGCCCGGGCCGGGCGCCCAGCCGGCGCGGGAGCCCTGGGCGGCGGAGCGCGGAGCGTGGAGCGGCGTAAACAGCCTGTGTAACGCGGGGGCCGGGCGCACCGACAAGCACATGAGGGCTCGCGTCGTCGCCCCCGAGCGGTGCGAGCCCTCCTTGCGCTGGACACCGTCCGCCGCACACTCACCTCGCGCCGTGGCAGCGGCGGGCGAGCGCGGCCCGGCGGCATCAGCCGCCGCGCCGCTGGCCGCCTGAAGCCTGGCTTTGCGTCCCGCCGTTCCCGCCGGTGGGGGGCGTCGTTGAGGTGGAGGGAGAGGGGGAAGGCGACGGGGAACTCGGTGTGGGCGTGGGGGTCGGCTCGTTCTTCACCACGAAAAGCGTGATGACGGTGCTGGCCGGGACGACCTGGCCGGCGGTCGGATCCTGCTGGGTCACGATCCCGTCGGCGAGCCCGGGACTGGACACCTCCTGGATCTTGACGTGCGTGAACCCGCTGTTCGCCAGCTGCCCCTCGGCGATCGCGACCTGCTGGTTCACCACATCGGGGACCTGCGAGCCGCTGGGGGAGATGAACAGGGTGATGGTTGCACCCTTGCTGACCGACGTGTTCGCGGCCGGGTCCTGCCGGACCACGGTGTTCGGCTTGGCGGTCGAGTTTTGGTCGGTCTGCTCTTTGACCTGGAATCCCTGCGACACTAGCTTGTTGCGGGCGACGGGCTCCGATAGATGAACCACGTCGGGGACCTTGACCTTGGGGGGTCCGCTGGAAACCTTGAGCGTCACCGTCGTGCCGCGGGCCACCAGGGTGCCGTTGGCGGGGCTCGTGCCGATCACGATCCCCTTCTGCACGGTGGACGAGGACTCCTTTTGGACCTTGGGCACCAGTCCAGCCTTCGTCACCTGCGACTCGGCCTGCTGCACCTGGAGCCCACTCACCTGGGGCACCGCAACGCCGCCGCTGCCACCGAAGAAGGCGTAGGCCACCCCGCCGAGCACCGCCAGGACCAGCAGGACACCCGCCGCCCACCACAGCCACGTCCGGCGCCGCCGACCGCCGCCGTCCTCGGTGTAGTCGTCCTCCTCCTGGCCGTATTCGTAGCCGGGGATGGCCCGGGTCGGCCCGCCGGCCATCGTGGCGCCCGCCCCCATCCGCTGTGTCGTCGCGTAGCCCACTCCGCGCGGTGCGGCGACCGGGACGCCGGACAAGGCGCGCTGGATGTCGGTCCGCATCTCCGCGGCGGACTGGTAGCGCTGCGCGGGGTCCTTGGCCATGGCCTTGAGCACGATGGAGTCGGCCCAGGGCGGGATCTCCGGGTCGAGGCGTGAGGGCGGCACCGGGTTCTCGCGCACGTGCTGGTAGGCGATGGCGACCGGGGAGTCGCCCAGGAACGGTGGCCTGCCGGTCAGCAGTTCATACAGCAGGCACCCCGTCGAGTACAGGTCGCTGCGGGCGTCCACCCGCTCGCCGCGGGCCTGCTCGGGGGACAGGTACTGCGCGGTGCCGATCACCTGCGCGGTCTGGGTCATGGTTGCCTGTGCGTCGCTGACCGCCCGGGCGATGCCGAAGTCCATCACCTTGACCTCGCCGCTGCGGGTCAGCATCACGTTGCCCGGCTTGATGTCACGGTGCACGATCCCGCTGCGGTGGCTGTAGTCCAGTGCCCGCAGCACCCCGTCGGTGATCTCCAGCGCGCGCTCGGGCAGCAGCCGCCGGTCGTCCCGCAGCAGATCACGCAGGGTCCGGCCGTCCACGTACTCCATGACGATGTAGGGCACGTGCGAGGGCTCGCTCATGTCCTCGCCGGTGTCGTAGACCGCGACGATCGAAGGATTGTTGAGGGAGGCGGCCGACTGGGCCTCGCGGCGGAACCTGGCCTGGAAGGTGGCATCTCTGGCCAGGTCGTCGCGGAGCGTCTTCACCGCCACCACACGGTCGAGGCGAATGTCGCGCGCCCGGAACACCTCGGCCATGCCGCCCCGCCCGACGATGCCGTCGAGCTCGTACCGGCCGCCGAGAAGCCGCGGCTGTGTCATGTCTCGCACTTCCGTAACCGTCCTGGATCGTAGTCAACCGTGCGCGGGGATGATATGCCAGCCTGGCGCGCGGGCCGTGCCGGGCCGGGCGGGCCCGGCCGCCACCTGGTCGTTCCCTGCGCTCCCCCGGCGCTCACTGCTTCGCCTGTGCGTTCAGGTACGCCTGAAGGATCTTCACCGCGATCGGTGCGGACGCGTCGGCCCCCAGCCCGCCGCCCTTAACTATGACGCCGACGGCGATCTGCGGGTTGTTCGCCGGCGCGAAGCAGGTGAACACGGCGTCGTCGAGCCCGGTGTTGTTCGCGCCGTTCTGCGCCGTGCCGGTCTTGGCCGCGACGGGGATGTGCGTGAGGGAGGTGACGCTGGCGTGCGCGGTGCCGTAGTCCTTCGCGACCACGTTGATCATCATCTGCGACATCTGGCCTGCCACCGTCGGGCTGACGGCCTGGCTCAGCGTCGTGGGCGAGGCGTTGACCAGCGAGGTCAGGTCGGGAGCGGTGACCTTCTGGACCAGGTAGGGGGTCATCAGCGTGCCCTTGTTGGCGATCGCCGCCGAGAACATGGCCTCCTGGAGCGGGGTGACCTGGTCGTTGTACTGGCCGATCGCGGAGTAGGCGGTGAGTGCCGGGTCATTGCCGGGAATCGGCGGGTACCGGCTCTCGGACACCTGGAGCGGGATCTTCAGGTTCGGGTCGTTCATGCCGAACTTCTCGGCCTGCTGCCTGATGGCGTTGTCGCCGAGTTGCATGCCGAGGTTGCCGAACGCCGTGTTGCAGGAGACGGTGAAGGCGTAGTCGATCGGCACCCGGCCGTTGCCGCAGGGCAGGTTGTCGAAGTTGATCAGCTGCCTGCTGGTACCGGGCAGCTTCAGATTGGTCGGCGCGAACACCGGGGTGCTGGGGGTGTACTTGCCGCCGGGCTTGGAGAAGGCCGTCGAGCTGGTCACCACCTTGAAGGTGGAGCCGGGCGGGAAGCTCTGGTTGATGGCCCGGTTGAGCAGGGGCTGCCGCGGGTCCGACCGGTAGCGGTTGTCGATCCGCTTGAGCTGGGCGCTGCTGAACGTCGCGTACCTGTTCGGGTTGAAGCTCGGGTAGGACGCCAGCGCGAGGATCGCGCCGGTCCGCGGGTCGATCGCGACCGCGCCGCTGGGCAGCCCGGTCTCCTTGAGCGCGTCGTACGCCGCCGACTGGGCGGCCGAGTTGATGGTGAGCTGGACGGTCGCGCCCTTCTTGGGCTTCCCGGTGACGAGGTCGATCAGGTTGTGGACCGTGAGCTGGGGGTCCGACCCGGACAGGAACTTGTCCTCGGTGCGCTCGATGCCGGTCGCGCTGTACAGCGAGTCGTAGCCGGTCACCGGCGCGTACACCGCCGGGTCCGGGTAGAACCGCTGGTACTTGTAGATGCCCTTGACGGGCCGTGACTCGGCCATGGTCTGGTTGTCCGCCGTGATGATCGAGCCGCGCTGGTACTGGTACTGCTGGGAGAAGGTCCGGCCGTTCCCGAGCTGCGTGGCCAGGCGAGAGGGCTCGAACGCCTGCACGTAGTTCACGCCAAGCAGCAGCACGATGAACATCAGCAGGGCGACCAGCGAGATCCGGCGCAGCGCGTGGTTCATCCAGCCCTCACCACCTGGGTCATCCCCTCTTCCTGGATCGGCTGCGGGGCGGGCCGGCGGGCTGTATCGCTGATCCGCATCAGCAGCGCAATCAGCATCCAGCTGGCGACCAGCGAGGAACCGCCCTGGGACAGGAAGGGGGTGGTGATCCCGGTCAGCGGGATGAGCTGGGTGACCCCGCCGACGATGACGAAGACCTGGAGCGCGAGCACGAACGCCAGCCCCCCGGCCAGCAGCTTGGAGAACGGGTCGCGGACCGCCACCGCCGCCCGCAGGCCCCGCTGCACGATCAGGCCGTAGATCAGCAGTATCGCCATGAGGCCGGTGAGACCGAGTTCCTCACCGAAGGCGGTAATGATGAAGTCGCTCTGTACGAGCGGGGTCCAGTACGGCTGCCCGTTCCCGAGCCCGGTGCCGAGCACCCCGCCGAAACCCATCCCGTACAGCCCCTGCACCAGCTGATAGGAGCTGTGGTACACGTTCTGGGGATCGAACGGGTGCAGCCAGATCGTGACCCGCTCCCCGACGTGGGCGAACAGCTTGCTGGCCACAAAGGCGCCGGACAGGAACAGCGCACCGCCGATGAGCAGCCACGACGTGCGCTGGGTGGCGATGTACAGCATGACGAGGAACATGCCGAAGAACAGCGCGGACTGGCCGATATCGGTCTCGAAGATGAGGATGAGCAGGCTGGCCACCCAGGCGATGAGCACTGGGCCGAGGTCCCGCGCACGCGGCAGGTCGATGCCGAGCACCCGCCGGCCGGCGAGCGAGAGCACGTCCCGCTTGGCGACCAGGTAGCCGGCGAAGAACACGGCCAACGCCAGCTTGGCGAACTCTCCCGGCTGGACGGAGAAGCCGCCGATGCTGATCCACACCTTGGCGCCGTTCACCTCGCTCAGCGAGGCGGGCAGCAGGGCCGGGATAGCCAGCAGCAGCAGCCCGACCGCGCCGAAAGTATAGGTGTAGCGCTGCAGCGTCCGCGGTTCCCTGACCAGCGCGAGCACTGCGATGAACGCGGCCACGCCCACCGTGCTCCACACCACCTGGAGCAGGGTCGTCGAGGTGCTCATCGTGCTGATCAGGCGCCCCGCGTTGCCGTCGCGCCCGGACTGCTGCAGCCGGTAGATCATCACGATGCCCAGGCCGTTCAGCAGCGCGGCCAGCGGCAGCATCAGCGGGTCCGCCCACGGGGCGAGCCAGCGGATCGCCAGGTGCGCCAGCAACATGAGGACGGCGAAGGCGAGCCCGTAGCCCGCGATCCCGGCCGGGATCCGGCCGGTCATGCTCAGGCCGACGCTGGCGTAGGCGAACAGAACCACGGCGACCGCGAACACCAGCATGGCGAGCTCGGTCCGGCGCCGCCCGCGTGGCATCGGCACCTGCCGGTCCTGAGCCGGCCGCAGCGGCGCGCGGACCGCCCCGGTACCGGGCGGATCACCTGGCGGGCCTGGGGTCACCACCGCGCTCACGATGACGTCCCGGTCCCGGGCGCCTTGGGGCAGCCTCCCAGGCTGGGCGCAGTCCCCGACGGCTTGGCCGGCGGCCTGGCGACAACCTTGCCTGCCTTGTTCCTCACCGGCTGGGTAGTGTGGTGCTTCTTCTTGTATGCGGCGAGCTCGGTGGCGTATTTGTGCACCTTGTCGCGGTAGGCGCGGATCGCGGCATAGGTCGTCTGGCACGCCTGATAGTCGCTGCGGATGTTCCCCACGATGCGCTGAGCGTGCGCCAGGCTGGTGGCGGAGATGGTGGAGCGGATCAGTCCCTGGTCGGTGACCGGCACGGCGGCCAGGGGGATTCCCGTCCGCTGGTAGACCCGGGACAGCTTCAGCCCGGCGACGTTCTGGTTGATCCCGTGGAAGATGGCGACCTGGCCTGCATCTTCGCCCACGTAGTACTGCGTCTGGGTGTATCGCCATCCCGCGTACCCGGCCCCGATGATCACAAGGAGCAGGAGGGCGAGCAGGGCCTTCACGATCGGCCAGCGCCGCCGGACCCGCTCCTCGGGCTCGGTGCCATCAGCGGCGGCGGCCTCGTCCACGGCTGCCCCGCCGGCGGCGCGGGGCACCGGGTCGTCGTGGGCGATCACGACGGCCGCCTGCGGGGCGGTCTGGGTCAGCACGGGGGTACGGCCAGCCGTGCCATCGGCGCGCATCATGGGCCGGCCGCCGCCGTTGGAGGCCGCACCCGCGAGCACCGACACCTCGCTGGGCGGCCGGACCGCCGTCGCGCTGTCCACCACGTCCGCGACGATGCAGGTGATGTTGTCCGGGCCGCCGCCCGTGATCGCCAGCTCGACCAGCTGGCGCACGGCATCGTCCGGTTCCGCGACGGTGGCCAGCGTCCGATGCAGGACCGGCTCACTCACCACGCCCGACAGGCCGTCGGAGCACA
>DAITAE010000683.1:0-2393 GCA_036824445.1 Streptosporangiaceae bacterium
CAGGGCCGGCTGGCGCAGACGCTGCGGCAGACCGGGGGGACCCCGCAGGCCCGGACCGAGCGCGACGTCAACGCGGTCATGTACACCCAGCGGATCGCCCAGCTCGACGCGGCCGAGAACGGGCTGTGCTTCGGCCGGATCGACTTCCACGATGCCGAGCCGCGTTACATCGGGCGGATGGGCATCCGCGACGAGGCCGACGACTACGAGCCGTTGCTGCTGGACTGGCGGGCACCGGCCGCGCGCCCGTTCTACTTGGCCACCCCGGTTTCGCCGGATGGTGTGAGGCGGCGCCGCCACATCAAGACGCTGCGCCGGGAGGTGATCCGCCTCGACGACGAGGTGCTCGATCTCACCGACGCCGGGCGGGACGGGCAGGCCGACGGCCTGACCGGCGAGGCGTCGCTGCTTGCGGCGCTGAACGCCAGCCGCACCGGCCAGATGACCGACATCGTCGAGACCATCCAGGTCGAGCAGGACTGGATCATCCGCTCCCCGCACAAGGGCGTGCTCGTGGTTCAGGGGGGCCCGGGCACCGGCAAGACCGCGGTCGCCCTGCACCGCGCCGCGTTCCTGCTCTACACCTACCGCGAGCAGCTCGCGCGCCGGGCGGTGCTGGTCATCGGGCCGAACCCGACCTTCCTGCGCTACGTCGGGCAGGTGCTGCCCTCGCTCGGCGAGACGTCGGTCCTGATGTCCACCATCGCCGACCTCTACCCGGGCATCACCGCGCGCCGTGACGAGCCCACCGCGGCCGCGCTGGTCAAGGGTCGGCTGGACATGGCCAAGGTGATCGCCGCCGCGGTGCGCGCCCGGCAAGGGGGATCGCGGCCGGGGCTGGAGGTCCGCTACGAGCGGGACGTGCTGCGGCTGGACCGGCGGACATGCACCCGGATCCGGGACCGCGCCCGGCGGACCCGGCTGCCGCACAACCAGGCCAGGCCGGTCGCGCACCGCTTGCTCATCGACGCCCTGGCCAGCCAGGTGGCAGACCAGATCGGATACGACGTCCTGGGTGGCGGGAACCTGCTCAGCCAGGAGGACATCGCCGATATCCGCGAGGAGCTGCGGGAGAGCGTGCAGGTACGTGCCGCGCTGGAGGAGTTCTGGCCCCGGCTGAGCCCGGAGGGACTGCTGGCCGACCTGCTGTCCTCGCCGGAGCGGCTGGCGTCGGCGGCGCGCAGGCTGTTCACGCCGGAGGAACGGTCCGCGCTGTTGCGGCCCGCTGGGGGCGGGTGGACCCCGGCGGATGTCCCGCTGCTGGACGAGGCGGCCGAGCTCCTCGGTGAGGACCACCGGGCCGCCCGTGCGCGCGGCGAGCGGGAGCGGCGGCAGCGGATCGCGTACGCGCGCGGGGTGCTCGACCTGGCGTACAGCTCCCGATCCGTCGACCTGAACCCCGAGGAGGAAGCGGAGATCCTTTCCGCCTACGACATCATCGACGCCGAACGCCTGGCGGACCGCTACCAGTCAGAGGACGACCGGACCGCGGTGGAGCGGGCCGCCGCCGACCGGACGTGGGCGTTCGGCCACATCGTGGTGGACGAGGCGCAGGAGCTCTCGCCGATGGCGTGGCGGATGCTCATGCGGCGCTGTCCCGCCCGGTCGATGACGGTGGTCGGCGACATGGCCCAGGCCAGCGACCTGGGCGGGGGATCGTCCTGGCAGGAGGTGCTCGCGCCGCATCTGGACGACCGGTGGCGGCTGGAGCGGCTGACCATCAACTACCGCACCCCGGCCGAGATCGCGGACGTCGCGGGTGACGTGCTGGCCGCGATCGATCCCGAGCTGCACCCTCCGCGACCGGTGCGCGAGACCGGGGTTGTGCCGTGGTCGCAGCGGGCGGCGGCAGGGGAGTTGCCCGCCGTGCTCGGATCGCTGGCGGGGCTGGAGGCCGGCCGGATCGGGGCCGGGCGGCTGGCGGTCATCGTCCCGGGCTCGCGGCTCGCCGAGCTAACCCAGGCGGTCGCCGATGTGGTGCCGGACGTGATCAGTGCCGACGCTCCCGACCTGGACCGCCCCGTCGTCGTGCTCAGCGTGGCCCAGGCCAAGGGCCTGGAGTTCGACGCCGTCCTCGTCGCCGATCCGCAGCGCATCATGGCCGATTCACCCCGCGGGCTGAACGATCTCTACGTCGCGATCACCCGGGCAACCCAGCGGCTCGGCGTGGTGTATGAAGGCGACCTCCCGAAAGTGCTCTCCCGCCTGCACCCCCAAGACGACGCCAACCTCCCCTGAGCCCGCCCCGCCTCAGTCCTCTCGCGAACCCCACTTCTCCCGAAACCGCTCAATCAACGCCTGTGCCTCTGTCTCGCTGATCTCGGTTAGCTCGCCGACGAGATTGCCATATTCCCATTCGATAATTGCTGTATCACGTTCCCAGGTGAGGTTTT
>DAITAE010000162.1:0-8672 GCA_036824445.1 Streptosporangiaceae bacterium
GGCCGACGGGGGCGCCGGTGCCGATGGTGACTCTACGGCTTCCAAGGCCAGCGGAGGCCTCGCGGCCGACCGGGACGGCGGACAGGCCGGCACCGGCGGCGATACCCGAGCTTCCCAGGACGGCGAGGATGTCGGCGACAGTGCCGCTCCTGGCCGGGCAACCGCCGATTCCACGGCGGGCCCGGCGGACAGCGGCGCGGCTTCACGCACCAGGGGTGACGCGGCCGCCGGCGCTGATGCGAGCAACGACAAGGCGGACGCAGACACGGGCACCGGAAGCCGCGCCGCGCACGGCAGCGTCACGCCAGCGGCAGGCCCGGTCCTGCGGACGACTTCGGAGGCGAGAGAGGCTGCGCCGCCCGCGCCGCCCGCGCCGGGCAACGCCGCCGGGCAACCGTCGGCCGAGGGCGCGCAGGCAACCGAGGGCGCGCAGGCAACCGAGGGCGCGCAGGCAACCGAGGGCGCGCGGGCAAGCGACGGCGCGCAGGCAAAAGAGGCCGCAGGAGGGCCGGCCGCAGGCCGCTCCGGGCCGCCCGCCGGAACCCAGAACGATCAAGGGCGCGCCGGCCGTTCCGATACCCCAGCGGGCAACGCCGTTGTGATCGTCCCGGGTGTAGCCCGGTATCACCGCAGCGCCTGCATCTTGATCCGGTTCCTCGGCGCCGATGACCTCGAAACATCGACGATGCGGGAAGCGGAAGCGAATGGCTGCGCGCCCTGCCGGGCATGCGAGCCACAGAAGCCGCTCTCGGACGGGACCTGAGGCTCCCGGCGGGCGCAGCCGCCCGCCACAGGCCGGCGCGACCCCGATCCCACAAGCCTGACGAGCCCGTGAGGCCAGGGGATCAGGGCGCTACGCCCGTTGCAGCCAGAACGTCAGGCCGACATCCGCGTCGGTGTGCTCGGCCAGCCCCGGGCCCGCGTCCGCTCCGGGCGGCCCATCGCGGAACTCGGTTGCCAGCACCTCGCCGGCGATGAGCTGACCGTGCTCGGCAAGCGCTGCGGCTAGTTCCGGGCTCGCCGTCTGCCACCACAGCGAGATCCGGTCGCTCACGTCGAGCCCGTCGGCCTTGCGCGCGTCCTGGATCAGGCGGATCACCTCGCGGGCGAGCCCTTCCCGCCGCAGTTCGCCAGTGATCTGCGTCTCCAGCGCGACGGTCTCCCCGGCGTCGGTGGCCACCGTCCAGCCGGCCCGGGGAGTCTGGGTGACGATCACCTCGTCGGCTCCGAGCGGCACCCGTTCCCCGTCCACAACGACCCCTGTCTGGCCCGCCGTGCGCAGGTCGGCGGCGAGGCTGGCCGCGTCGGCCGCGGTGATCGCCGCCGCGACGGCCTGCGTTCCCTTGCCGAACCGCCGGCCAAGCGCCCGGAAATTCGGCTTCACGATGTGGTCCACCAGGTCTTCACCGACCGTGCTCATGGCTTCCAGCGAATGCACGTTGAGCTCGGTTGCGATCTGATCCCGCAGTTCCGGCGGCAGGTCCGCGAACCCCGGCGCACCCACCAGTGCACGGGACAGCGGCTGGCGGATCTGGACCGAGGCGGCTGCCCTGGCGGACCGGCCCAGTTCGACCAGTCGCCGGACGAGGCGCATCTGCCGGGAAAGCCGCTCGTCGACCAGGTGCTGATCGGCGGTCGGCCAACTGGTCAGGTGCACCGAATCCGGGTCTTCTGCGGTCCGCAGTGCGCTCCAGACGTAGTCGCTGAGGAACGGCACGATCGGCGCCATCAGCTGGGTGAGTGTCTTCGCGCACTCGTACAGCGTCGCGAAGGCCGCCGCGCCGTCATGTGTCCGCGGCCCGTCCCAGAACCGGCGGCGGGAGCGGCGCACGTACCAGTTCGACAGGTCGTCGATGAAGGCAGCGAGCCGACGCCCGGCCGCGGCTGTGTCGAATCCCTCCATGGCGGCGGTGACGTCGGCGGTCACCGAGTTCAGCTCGCTGAGCGCCCACCGGTCGAGCAGCGGCCGGTCCGCCGGCTCGGGCGCATCGGCGGCCATGGCAGGCGCCCACGCAAGCCCGTTGGCGGCCGCCGCGTTGGCGTAGAGCACCAGGAAGGAAACGGTGTTCCAGTAGGTGAGCAGCACCTTGCGGACGACCTCGTCGAGCGCGCCGGTGCCGATCCTCCGGGTGACCCACGGCGAGCCGCTGGCCGCGAAGAACCAGCGGACCGCGTCCGCGCCGCGCGCTTCCATCAGCGGCAGCGGCTCAAGCACATTGCCCAGGTGCTTGCTCATCTTCCGCCCGCGCTCGTCCACCACCAGGCCAAGGCAGACCACGTTCTCGTACGAGGACCTGCCGAAGACCAGGGTGCCGACCGCCATCAGGGAATAGAACCAGCCCCGGGTCTGGTCGATCGCCTCACAAATGAACTGCGCCGGGTAGGCCTGCTCGAATTCCTCGGCGTTGTGGAAGGGGGCGCCCAGTCGCGCGAACGGCATCGACCCCGAGTCATACCAGGCGTCGATCACCTCCGGCACGCGGTGCGCCTGGCCCCCGCACTCGCGGCAGCTGATCACGACGTCGTCCACGTAGGGCCGGTGCGGGTCCAGGCCGGACAGGTCGGTGCCGGCCAGCTCGCTGAGCTCGGCCAGCGAACCGACGCAGGTCAGGTGGTTCTCCCCGCATTCCCAGATCGGCAGCGGGGTGCCCCAGTACCTGGTACGGGACAGCGCCCAGTCCACGTTGTTCCGCAGCCACTCGCCGTAACGGCCGTGCTTGATGGTCGGCGGCTGCCAGTTGGTCCGCTCGTTCTCGGCGAGCAGCTGGTCCTTGATCTGGGTGGTGCGGATGAACCAGGACGGCAGCGCGTAGTAGAGCAGCGGCGTGTGGCACCGCCAGCAGTGCGGGTAGCTGTGCTGGTGAGGCTCCGACCGGAACAGCAGCCCCCGGTCGGAGAGATCCCTGACCAGCGGTCTGTCGGCGTCCTTGAAGAACATCCCGCCGACCATCGGCACCGAATCCTCGAACCGGCCGTCCGGCCGGACGGGATTGACCACGGGCAGTCCGTGCGCCCGCCCGGTCTCCATGTCATCCGCGCCGAACGCGGGCGCTAGGTGCACCAGGCCGGTGCCGTCCTCGGTAGTCACGAACGAGCCGGGCACCACCCGGTGCGCGCCCGGGACGTCCACCAGGCTGAAGGGGGGCTGATAGGTCGCCCCGACCAGGTCCGCGCCGGGCATCTGGGCGACTATCTCCCAGCCCTCACCGAGCACGCGGGGCACGAGCTGCTCGGCAACCACGACCGTCTCGCCGCCGCCGGTCTTGCGTGCGACCGCGTAGCTCTCGCCGGGGTGCACGGCGACCGCCGTGTTGGACACCAGCGTCCACGGCGTCGTCGTCCAGACCAGCAGGTCGGCGCCGGCCAGCGCCGGGCTGCTGCCGTCCGGCAGGGTGCGCAGCGGGAACCGAACGGTGACCGCGGGTTCGGTGATCTCCCGGTACACGTCGGGCTGGCCCATCTCGTGGTCGGAGAGCGGCGTCTCGCAACGCGGGCAGTACGGGCTGATCCGGAAGTCCTTGACCAGCAGGCCGCTGTCGAAGATGACCTTCAGCGACCACCAAACGGATTCGATGTAGTCCGGGTCCATGGTCCGGTAGGCCCGGGACAGGTCGATCCAGTAGCCGAGCCGGTCGGTGAGCTCCTCGAACGCGTCAACGTGACGGAGCACAGATTCACGGCAGCGCTCGTTGAAGGCGGCTATCCCGTAGGCTTCGATGTCCTTCTTGCCCGACAGCCCGAGTTCCTTCTCGACCGCCACCTCGACCGGCAGGCCGTGGCAGTCCCAGCCAGCCTGGCGTGGCACATGGAAGCCCTGCATGGTCTTGAACCGGGGGAAGACGTCCTTGAAGACCCGGGCCTCGATGTGGTGCACGCCCGGCATGCCGTTGGCGGTCGGCGGCCCTTCGTAGAAGGTCCACATCGGCCCCGAGGCTGTCCGCTCGAGGGAACGCTCGAACACTTTGCCGTCCTGCCATCGCCTGAGCACCTCGTGCTCCATGGCGGGCAGGTCGATCGCGGCTGGCAGAGCCGGGAAGTGACGGTTGTCTTCGGGCTGCGGCATGGTCGGGTGGCCTCCTGCGGGTCGTCGCGCGGCCTGCTCGCGGCCGCCCGTACGCATCGCCGGAGGGACGAAGACCGCCACCCGGCGGCGGCTCCGCGGTACCACCCTCCTTGGCCGTGCCGCCCGTCGCGGTCGCGGCCCACTCCACTTAGGTTCCTGCGGCCGGTTCTACTGAGCGCCGCGCAGCACGGCCGGGAAACACGGCGTGGCAGTGCGGCAACTGTTCTTCCGGCGGCTCAGGGGTGATCTGGTCCGCTGGGCAGGCCCCCCGGGCTCGCACCATCCCCGGGTCGCTGCTGGCCGCGGCCAGCGGCAGCTGTCCCCATCAACGCCTTGCAGGTTCTCCACGATAGCCGATCACCTGGCCGGGGACCGAATGGGTTTGCGGGCATAGGGCCGCCACGCCATACGCGTTTGCGGAGCGATGCCACCGCGAATTATCCTCCGGTGACTGCCCGCATTCAAGATCGATTGAGCGGGCAGTGCACCTTCGCGCGGAGGGAGGCAGACATGGCCACAGCCAAGCGCTCTGGCGCAGCCGCTCTTCCCGTGCGCCCGGGGGAGAGACCCTGGACCGAAGCGGAACTGGACAAGGTGCGCGCGGAGCTTGTGGCCGAGATCACAGAGCTGCGCACCAATATCGACCAGGCCGAGTCGGAGATCGCGGAGCGGCTTGGTGATGCGGTCGGGGGCGCGGGGGACGATCAGGCGGACGCGGGCGCCAAGACATTCCAGCGTGAGTACGACCTTTCGCTCACCCAGAATGCCCGGGAGCTGCTTGACCTCACGCAAAAAGCGCTGGCCAGGATCGATGACGGCAGCTACGGGGTCTGCGCATCATGCGGGGAGCCGATCGGGAAAGCCCGCCTGAAAGCGTTCCCCCGGGCAACACTGTGCCTCACGTGCAAGCAGCGCGAGGAACGGCGCTGACCGGGACACCGGGGGCGGCTAGCCCGCCCGGCCCGCCCGGACGGCGCCGGCTCGGCCTCCTTCTCGCCATCGCGGCAGGTGTCTACGCCGCGGATGTGATCTCCAAGATCATTGTGGTGGCCACCCTCCGGCGGCCGGTCCACGTCATCGACGGTGTGCTGACCCTGGTGGTGCTGCGCAACAGCGGCGCGGCGTTCAGCATCGGAACGTCGATGACCGTCGTGTTCACCCTCATCGCCGTGGGGGTGATCTTGTTTATCCTGCGCACGTCGCGCCGGCTGCGCAGCCTGCCATGGGCGGTCACCCTGGGCCTGCTGCTCGGCGGGGCCACGGGGAACCTCACCGACCGGCTGCTGCGCGCGCCCGGCCTGTTCCGCGGCGACGTCGTGGACTGGATCCAGCTGCCGCACTGGCCCGTTTTCAACGTGGCCGACTCCGCGATCGTCTGCGGCGGCGTGCTCGCCGTGCTTCTCGCAGCGCGGGGCATCCGGCTCGACGGCACCCGCGACGGGCACGGCGGGACGAGCAGGCCCGGCACCGGCCCGCAAGACCGCCGGGAACGGGGTGGCCCTCCGTCCCAGCAGGCGGCCGAAGGCCAGGCTCAGAAGCGGGGCAGCCCCGCCGGGGACGGCAGGGCGTGAGTGCAGGGAAGCGCGGCGTGACCTCGCAGGACGGCGGCGGGGAGGCAGCGGGCGTGACCGCGGGGGACCAGCGCCGGGTAGCCGTCCCGGAAGGGCTCGACGGTGAGCGCCTCGACGCGGCGCTCGCGCGCATGTTCGGGCTTTCCCGGGCGGTGGCGGCGGAACTGATCTCCGGCGGGCGCGTGCTGGTGGCCGGCCACCCCGCCGCCAAGTCGGACCGGGTGCCGGCGGGAGAGTGGCTCGACGTTACCCTGCCGGCGCCACCAGCCGCCCTGACGCCGGTACCGCAGGCAGTGCCGGGGCTGGTCGTTGTCTACGAAGACGCCGACGTCATCGTGGTGGACAAGCCAGCCGGGGTGGCGGCGCATCCCACGCCCGGCTGGAGCGGGCCGACCGTGCTGGAAGGGCTGCTCGCCGCCGGTCACACCATCGCGACCAGCGGTGCCGCCGAGCGGCAGGGAATCGTCCACCGGCTGGACGCGAACACCACGGGCCTGATGGTCCTCGCCAAGAGCGAGCGGGCCTACTCCGCGCTGAAGCGGGCATTCCGGGAGCGCACGGTGGACAAGGGCTACCACGCGCTGGTGCAGGGTCACCCCGATCCGCTGCGGGGGACGGTGGATGCGCCGATAGCCCGGCACCCCTCCGGCGACGGCAGGTTCGCGGTGACCGCAGGAGGCCGGCACAGCATCACCCACTACGACACGATCGAGGCCTTCCGCGGCGCCAGCCTGGTCGAGATCACCCTCGACACCGGCCGGACCCACCAGATCAGGGTGCACATGGCGGCCATGCGCCACCCGTGCGTGGGCGACCGCCTGTACGGCGCCGACCCGGTGCTCGCGGCGCACCTGGGCCTGACCCGCCAGTGGCTGCACGCGGTCCGCCTGGGATTCACCCATCCCGTGGACGACCGTCCGCTGGTCTTCACCAGCGACTACCCGCCCGACCTCGCCCATGCCCTGGACACCTTGCGCGCCGAGAGCTGAGCCGGGAATTGACCCTTGCGGCACGTGCCCGGCGCGCCGGGTCGCCCGCAGCGGCCGGCGCTCGGTAGGCTCGTTGAGCCGGGCTGGTGCGCCCGCGACCGGCCGCGGTTCCCCCAGCGGAACGGGTCCTGCGGGGGCGGCGCCAGCCACTTCCCCCGGCCCCGGTTGAGCCGCGCCCCCGGCTGGCGCCTGCCCCCGAAGGAGGTCGTTTGTGACGGCGGCGGGATCGGCCGGAGACGGTTCGTTCGTGCATCTTCACGTGCACACCGAGTACTCCATGCTGGACGGCGCCGCCCGGCTCAAGGACCTGTTCGCCCAGTGCGAGCAGACCGGCATGCCGGCCGTGGCCATGACCGACCACGGCAACGTTTACGGCGCCTACGACTTCTGGGCGAAGGCGACGGCGGCCGGCATCAAGCCGATCATCGGCATCGAGGCCTATGTGGCGCCAGAGCACCGCAGGCACCGGCAGCCGGTCCGCTGGGGGACCCCCGCGCAAAGGGACGACGACGTCTCCGGCGCCGGTGCCTACACGCACATGACGCTGCTCGCCGAGAACACCGCTGGCATGCACAACCTGTTCCGCCTGTCTTCCCTGGCCTCGCTGGAGGGCTACTTCCGCAAGCCCCGGGTAGACCGCGAACTGCTCGCGGCCCACTCCGGCGGCCTCATCGGCACCACCGGCTGCCCGTCCGGCGAGGTCCAGACCAGGCTCCGTCTCGGCCAGGAACGCCAGGCCCTGGAGGCGGCCGCCGCCTACCGCGACATCTTCGGGCCGGGCAACTTCTTCGTCGAGATCATGGATCACGGCCTGCCGATCGAGCAGCGGGTCCGGGACGGGCTGCGCCGGATCGGTAGCCAGTTGTCGCTGCCGTCCGTCGTCACCAACGACGCCCACTACACCCAGCCCGGGGACGCCAAGGCGCACGAGGTGCTGCTGTGCGTGCAGACCGCCACCAACCTCGCTGACCCCGGCCGGTTCAAGTTCGACGGCACCGGCTACTACCTGAAGAGCCCGCAGGAGATGCGGGCCGTGTCCCCCGACGAGGAATGGCAGGCCGCCTGCGACACGACGCTGCTCATCGCCGAGCGGGCCGACGTCAGCTTCGCCAAGGCGAACCTGATGCCCCGGTTCCCGGTGCCCGACGGCCAGACCGAGGAGAGCTGCTTCCGGGCGGCGGTCTGGCAGGGGATGGACCGGCGCTACCCCGGCGGCCACGACGAGCAGCGCCGCCAGCAGGCCGAGTACGAGATGGGCGTCATCACCGCGATGGGGTTCTGCTCGTACTTCCTGGTGGTCGCCGACTTCATCATGTGGGCCAAGAACAACGGGATCAGGGTCGGGCCCGGCCGCGGCTCGGCCGCGGGCAGCATCGTGTCCTACGCGCTCGGCATCACCGATATCGACCCGGTCGTGCACGGACTGGTGTTCGAGCGCTTCCTCAACCCCGAGCGCGTCTCCATGCCCGACATCGACATCGACTTCGACGAGCGCCGGCGCGGCGACGTCATCCGTTATGTCACCGAAAAGTACGGTGACGACCGGGTAGCCCAGATCATCACCTACGGGACGATCAAGGCCAAGGCCGCGGTCAAGGACGCGGCCCGCGTGCTCGGGTTCCCCTACGCGCTCGGCGACCGCATCACCAAGGCGTTCCCCCCGCCGGTGATGGGCAAGGACGTCCCGCTGTCAGGCATCTTCGACGCCAGTCATTCCCGGTACGGCGAGGCGGGGGAGATCCGTGCCCTGTACGACGCCGAAGCGGAAGTCCGCCAGGTGATCGACACCGCGCGGGGGCTGGAGGGCCTGATCCGCCAGGCCGGCGTGCACGCGGCCGGCGTGATCATGAGCAGCGAGCCACTCATCGATCACATCCCCGTCTGGCAGCGGGAGGCCGACGGCGCGATCATCACTCAGTTCGACTACCCGGCCTGCGAGGATCTTGGCCTGCTCAAGATGGACTTCCTCGGGCTGCGCAACCTCACCGTGCTGGAGGACGCGGTCAGCGGGATCAAGGCCAACCGGGATGAGCAGGTCGAGCTGGAGCG
>DAITAE010000684.1:0-2389 GCA_036824445.1 Streptosporangiaceae bacterium
CGTGGCCACAGCCCGGAACGGGCGCCTGCCGCCTGGGCGAAGCCTTCATGGCCGTGCGCCGATGCACCTCATCGCGGCATGTCGAGCGGTCCCGGTACGGCCCGCCCGTATAAATATGCAGGTCATCCTCGCCATCGTGCTGTGGGGCGCCCATGAAGCAGGAACCTGACGACGTGATAGGCGTACCAATAATCGCGCGCAGTCCCGCCGATATGAGCGCTGGCCTCGTTGTTGGTCTTGCCATCCGCTCCGCCCCGGAATGGGTGATCTGCGCGGCCGGCGTGGCGTCGGCGCGCCTGGTGTCGCTCGGTTGCGCGGGAAGTTGTGCGAGCACTGTGGGTCGGCTAACGGGGTTTTCCCGGGGTTATTGGCGGGGCGCTATCCGCCGGGCGGAAGTCGCGAGCCGGTCGGCGAGGGCGGCGATGCGGTCGCGGAGTTCGTCTGGTCGCTCGACGGCGAACGGCCGGTCGAGGGAGGCGAGCAGCGGGGGCAGCCAGTCGAGCCGTTCGGCGTGCAGTTCGACGCGGTACCAGGGTTCGGTCTGCGGGTCTGCGCCGCCCGCAGTCGGCAGTTCCTCCACGGTCGCGACGCTGGCGGGGAGCCGGGCGCGGATCTGCTCGATCGTGCCCTGGATGGCCAGGGTCACTTCGTGCCGGTACGGGGTCGTGGCGAGCCCGGACAGGACGTGCTGCGCCGGGTCGAATCCGGCGGGTGGCTCGAACGAGCCGGGCAGGGTTCTGGTGTCTGCGATGCGGTCGAGGCGGAACGTCCGGTCCTCGCCGATGCCGGGATCCGCGCCTGTCACGTACCAGCGGCCGGAGTGGGCGACGAGCCCGTACGGGTGCAGGGTGCGTTCGCTGCGCCGGCCGTCGCGGGCGGTGTACCTGATCGAGATCGGCCGGCGATGGCGCGCGGCGTCGGCGATCGAGAGCAGCACAGCGGTGTCCGGGGCGGGTGTCTGGCCGGGCGGGGCGGTGAAGGCGAGCGTGCCGAGCACGGCGTCGAGCCTGCGGGCGAGCCGCTCGGGCAGGACCCGGCGGATCTTGGCCGCCGCCGTCTCGCTCGCTGTGCCCGTGGTGGTCACCAGCCCGGTCCGGCGGCCCGCGATCAGGCCGAGCAGCACCGCGACTGCCTCGTCGTCGCTGAGCATGAGCGGGGGCATCCGGTAACCGGAGGCGAGCCGGTACCCGCCGTAGCGGCCGCGCACCGACTCGACCGGCACGTCGAGGTCGATCAGGTGGTCCACGTACCGCCGCACGGTGCGCTCATCGACGCCGAGCCGGCCGGCCAGCTTGGCAACTGTCCGGACGCCGCCCGATTGCAGCAGCTCCAGCAGAGAAAGGACGCGGGCAGTAGGCCGGGCCATGGCCACAAGTATCTCATCAATACCGGGCGGATTATGTCCAGTATTACTTCTAACGTGGGATGCGAGACCCATTCGCTGACAAGGAGATCACCATGGACTTCGTCTCGATCCGCATCATCACCGACGACGTCGCCCGCCTGGCCGGGTTCTACGAGCGCGCCACCGGCGTACCGGCGGCCTGGCCGAGCGAGAACTTCGCCGAGCTCACCACCAGCTCCGCCACCCTCGCGATCGCCAGCACCCGCACCGTTCCGCTGTTCGCGCCCGGCGCCGCAAGGCCGGCCGACAACAACACCGTCATCATCGAGTTCCTCGTCGACGACGTGGACGGCGTGCACCAGAACCTGGCCGGCTTCGTCACCGACTTCGTCAACGAGCCCACCACGATGCCGTGGGGCAACCGGTCGCTGCTGTTCCGCGACCCCGACGGCAACCTCGTCAACTTCTTCACCCCCGTCACCCCGGCCGCCATCGCCAAGTTCGCCCGCTGACGACCCCGGCGCCCAGACGGCAGCCGCCACCAGGTGACAGCCCCCGCAAAGACAGCGTCTGCCCGGCGCGGGGCCTCGGCGACTTGTTGGATTCTGTGGAGCGGATGTCGGTGGCCGTCGGCCCGAAGCTGCGCTGCCTGATCAAGCGCGACGGTCCCGATAACCGATCACGGGGAGTGGCCAAGGGCTCTGGCGTGGTGGCCGGGCCGCGCACGATGCTGCCGTCGGCGAACCGAAAGGTGCTGCCGGGCCATGGGCAGGTGACGCAGCCGTCGCTGATGGTGCCCTCCTCCAGCGGGCCGCCCATGTGAGTGCAGGTGCTGGCCAGGGCATACACCGTTCCCGCGGTCCGGTACAGCAGGACCGGCACGCCGCCCGCGTTGGCCTTACGGTGTTCCCCGTCGGCCAGTTCGGTGTCGGCCAGCACCTGCGTCCACTGGTCCGGCCGCTGCTCCCACGCGGTGCGGTTGACATCCACGCCCATGACGAAGGACAGGTGCCCGCCCAGGTACGCGCCGCCGGTCAGCACCCC
>DAITAE010000163.1:0-8657 GCA_036824445.1 Streptosporangiaceae bacterium
GCGCTGAGGCGGTCGACGTGCCGGATGACCAGGCTCCCCTGGCCCTCGAGCAGTTCGCCGAGCGCCCGCACCAGCCACTGGTGGTTGGCTGCGTCGGCGGCGTCCAGCACGTGCAGGGCACCGGCTGGGTCGCGGCGCCGGTGTACGGCCTGGATCAGCACCAGCTTGCCGGTTCCCGGCTCCCCCTCCAGCGCGAGCCACTTACGCCCCGCGTAGGCCTCGTCCACCTGATCGCACCCGCGCAGCCAGAGCGGTCCGGAGCCGACCAGGCCGGGCAGGAACCCGCGTGGCTGCGCCCCTCCATCCGGCGCTGGCTTGATCAGTTTCGCGTGCGCGACGCCGCCGGCGAGGTCCCGCTGGCCCTGGCCGCGGACCGGCCGACAGGACATCCTCGCCCTGGCACCGGACGGCAGCTCGACATCCACCGGGCCAAGCTGGCCGCCGGCCAGCGCCTCGGCCGCACGCCCGAGTACCGCTGCCTGGTCGCCCGGGTCGAGCACGTCCCGGGCGAGGTGGCTCATCATCACCATGTCCTCGTTGAGTGCGAAGACGATCCCGGCGCTGTGCCGGCAGGCCCGCAGGTACTCCTGCAGCAGCTGAACCTCCCACCCGCTGGCGTCGTTGAGCAGCGCCTGCGCGATCTGGCCAGCGGTGCTCTCGGCGAGCGCGATCAGCAGCGCGTCGGCGTCCTTGCGCCAGCAGGTCAGGTCCACCACGGCGACGATCTTGCCGGAGAGGGGGTGGCGGACCGGAGCCGCGGCGCAGGCGAGATCCTCCAGATGCTCGGCGTAGTGTTCATGGCCGAACACGTGCGCCGCCTGGCCGCTCTCCAGCGCCGTGCCGATGCCGTTGGTGCCAACGAACTGCTCGGCATAGCAGAAGCCCGGCAGTATCTGGACGCCGTCGAGGTGCCGCTCAAGATCACGATCGGCCGTCAACCGGGTGAGCAGGACCCCGCGCGCATCCGTCAGGACCACGCTGATCGGCTGGCCCTCGAGATTGTCGCGCAGGTCCCGCAGTATCGGCAGGGCGTTGCGGCTCAGCGGGGTGTCCAGATCGGGCTCGCGGACGTAGGACAGGTCGATGTGGTCGGCGGCGACGTTCCACGCCTGGGAGCGCCGCCACGACGCCAGGATGGTGTCGCGCACCTGGCCGGGCTCGATCGGCTCTGCGGACAGGAAACGCTCCCTGGCCCGGGCCAGCTTGGTGTCGCCCGTCGCCTCTGGCCGGACGGCTGGTCCGCTCGACATACCTCCCCCTGCGTGCCACTACCGCTGACGCGGGCTCGGTCAAGTCCGCGAGGCGCTGGAGGTCTGCGTCGTGCCTTAAGCGTAAACGGGTGGCGCAAGAGAAAGCACAATCGGGCCCTGACCTGTCTCAAATCGGGACCTTCACCGCCTGCTAGAGGTGCTGCGCCTGCTGACCCGGCCGGGCCAGGGCCGGCGGCACGGTCATGACGCCGTGGAGGCGGCGCCCGGTGTCGGTGGCAGGGACTGGGCGCAGAGCAGCGGCAAGGCAACCTCGTCGACGATCTCGGCGAGCACGCGTTCGGAAACCAGTGGACCGTGGGTCAGGTAGTGGTGAAGCAGGAGAACCGGCGCGGCGCGTACCGCGCACGGCCCCGGCGGTGGCCAGCAGACCTCGCCGCGCGCCTCGGCGCGGGCCAGTATTGTCGCCATGATCTCGCCACCCAGCCCGGTCATACGGCTGCGGGCGGCGGCCGTTCGGTCGGGGTCGGCGAGGGTGTCGGCGAGCACACCGCGCAGCGCCTCGCCGAACGGGCCGTCGAGCCGGTCGGCCATCCCCCGCAGCAGGCTGAGCAGGTCTTCGCGCAAGTTGCCGGTGTCGGGCGGGTGGCTGAGCTCGGGGCTGCAGTGCCGGATCGCGTCGACGACGAGGTCGGCGCGGCTGGGCCAGCGCCGGTACAGGGACGCCTTGCTCGTGCGTGCCCGCGCCGCGATGCGTTCCATGGCCAGGCCGGCATACCCGGTCTCGGCCAGCTCGGCGACGGTCGCCTCGAAGATCGCCTCGAACAGCAACTGGCCGCGCCGGCGCGGCCCCCGCCGGTGATCGGCCGGAGGAACGGGACCGCAGGGGCCGTCGGCCGCGGCGAGCGGTTCGATGGGTGGCGGGCCCGGATGGCTGGGCATCAGACGACCTCTAGGGTCCTTTGCGTTCTCTAAGTACCGAAGCATAGCCTGGTATAGAGAACTAAACGTTCTCAAAAGGCAAACGGTTCACGTCAGCCTGATGCCGGCGGAGCCCGGTGCCGCAGTGGGGCCAAGGCCGGGCGGTACCCGTTTCCGCCGCGCCCGGTGCGGCCGCGGCTCCTGGTTGCGTGCCGGAGCGTCGCGCATGCGGGCAGCAGCCGGGCGGGACGGATGGCCATGCTGAGTTTCCAGGTGACATGGCGCGAGGCTGCGATCGCTTCGTTGTGCGCGCTCGTGCTGGCGGCGCTCGCCGCGGTAGCAAGCCAGCGGGCGGCCGGGTCGCGATGGGGCCGGGTGGCCAAGATCGCCTGGGAGGCTGGCCTGCTGCTGGGGCTGTACGCGCTGTGGCAGTTCGCCGGCAGCCTCTCGGACGCCTCCCCGCTGGGGCGGTGCGCCGGGCAGAGTGGATCTGGCATTTCGAGCGGGCGATCGCCTTGCCGAGCGAAACGGCGGTCCAGCGGGTGTTCCTGCCGCACCCGCTGGTGGTCCAGGCGCTCAACCTCTATTACGCGGTGCTGCACTTCCCCGTGCTGATCGGCTGCCTGATCTGGCTGTTCATCCGCCATCGGGGCCGGTACTGGCAAGTGCGCACCACGGTTGTGCTGTTTACCGCCGGCGCCTTGCTCATCCAGCTGATCCCGGTCGCGCCGCCCCGCCTCCTGCCCGGTGACGGCATGATCGACACCGCGCTCCACTACGGGCAGTCGGTCTACGGGCCAAATACCGGGATCGACGCCGATCAGCTGTCGGCCATGCCGTCGGTGCATGTGGGCTGGGCACTGCTGGTCGCGGTGGTGGTCGTGACCACGGCCCGCAGCCGGTGGCGCTGGCTGGCGCTGGCATATCCGGCGCTGACGGCCCTGGCCGTGACCGTGACCGCCAATCATTTCTGGCTGGACGGCATGGCCGCGGCCGCACTCCTGGCCCTGGTGCTCATCGTCCAGCGCGCCGCCCGGGCCGCCCGGGTGCCGGAGCTCTCCGCACATCCGGTGCCCTCCCCAGAGCCGGAGCCGGCCCGGCAGACGGCCTCGCAGCCACGGCCGTCACCCAGGCGCGGGCGTCCCGGGGCTGCCCAGGCCACACTCCACCGCCCGGCCCCAGCGGTCGCGCAGGGCGATCGCGCGAACAGGGCGGTCGGTGACCAGGACGTCGACATCGGGGCGGGCGAGCCACCGCGCCAGCGCCTGGTCGCCGTTCACGGTCCAGACCATCGTCTTGATCCCGCGTGCCCGGCATTCGGCGAGGACGCCGGTGCGGGCCTGCCGGTGGTGAACCACGGCCCAGTCCGCGCCGCTGGCCAGCACACGGTGCAGCCGAGAGAGCCCGGGCATGCGCAGCCGCCGGATGGTGAATCCCGCCGTCTCGGCCGCGTCACCGCCGACCGTGAGCCCGACCGGCACGTCCGGGAACCGGCGCTTCAGCGCGGCCGCCACGGCGCCGTCTCCTGTCGTCACGACGACACCGGCCGGGCCGAGTAGCTCAACCGCCTGCCCCACGACCCCGGCCGCGGAGCCGGCTTCCTTCAGGTCAAGATGACCCACGGCGCGGCCAGCCAGCAGCCGCGCCAGGTCGGTTATCCGCGGCACCTCATGGCCGGCGAGAGCACAGAGCCTGGCGTAGCTCACCCTGGCCACGGCGCGGCCCCACCCCGCCCACGCCCGGTGAAAGGCCACCAGCGTCCCGTCCGATGTCCGCCGGACGTCGAATTCCGCGTACTCGGCGCCCGCCTCCAGCGCTCCTTGGTACGCCTCGTACGTGCCCTCCGGTGCCAGTTCGCCGCCGCCGCGGTGCGCCGAGACCGCCGGAGCCCGGCAGTCAGCCCCGTTCATGGAGGCATCATCCGCCCGCTACGGCCGGCCCGCCAGGGCCGGCCCCGCCGCAAGCCTGCGTCACACCCGTTCCGCGCCTCGCGGCCCGGCTCCGTGTGCCTATGGCCCACCGCGGCCAGTTGGCTCCCGCCGCTGGTCCACCCTGGTGAGCTAGCGCCTGTGGCTGGCGTGCGAGACGATGAGTGTTTCTGCGGCCCGTGGGTTCTGGGGCGCCTGGTGAGGGAGGCAGCTGGCATGGCGAGCGAAAGCGATGCACGGCCGGCCGCGGTCGTGGGCGTGGACGGTTCGGAAGGGTCGGTTGCAGCGCTGGGCTGGGCAGTCCGGTACGGCGCCGCCACCGGAACGCCAGTCCGGGTGGTGCTGGCCTGGCATTACCCCACCGCTGCGGGTCAGCCGCCGGTAGGGCACGCCCCGGAGGCCGTGAACAAGGAGGTCGAGGACCACGAGTCGGCCATCCTCCGGGACGCGATCGGCAAGGTGGCCCCGGACGCGCCGGGCGCCGAAGTCCACGCCGAGGTCCGCTACGGGCACCCCGTCGAGGTGCTGATCGAGGAGTCCGGCCACGCCGACCTGCTGGTGGTCGGCAGGCGCGGGCACGGAGGGTTCCTCGGCACTCACCTGGGCTCGGTGAGCCTGCACTGCGTGAACGCCGCGCACTGCCCGGTGGTGGTCGTCCACCGCCGCGGGGATGGCGGCTGAACCAGGACGGGCGGCCCCCGCGCCTCGCCCTTCCTTAGCCCCGGTGCCCCAGACGGCCAACTGGCTGCGCTTGGCGGGCCGCTCCGGGAGAGTGAAGGGACCAGTGCCGGATCGGTGTGCCGGAGGAACCAGCATGCGCATCGCCCCGCATGCCACGCGCGCCGCGCGTATGGCCGCGACGGTGCTCCCGCTGGCCCTGCTCGCCGCGGCCTGCACTGCCGCCCCGCCAGCCAGCGGGCCCGGAGCACCGTCGGCCCAGTCCGGGGCGCCGTCGGCCCGGTCCGCTGCGCCGCCCGCCCGGCCCGCGCTCACCGGCGCGCACCCGTGCCGCGACCTGCCCAGGTTCACCTGCTCGTACCTGACCGTGCCGCTGGACAGGTCCGGGAAGGTGCCGGGCACGCTGCGGCTCCAGGTCGCGGCCGCCGTCAACACGCACGCGCCGCGTGGCACGCTGCTGTTCCTGACCGGCGGCCCCGGCCAGCCCGGCGTGCGGTTTGTGGCCCCGGTGGCCCACGAGCTGGCGACCGCCA
This sequence comes from Streptosporangiaceae bacterium, assembly GCA_036824445.1. Taxonomy (GTDB): domain Bacteria; phylum Actinomycetota; class Actinomycetes; order Streptosporangiales; family Streptosporangiaceae; genus UBA9676. Next base: position 5,269 of record DAITAE010000163.1, read on the forward strand.
TGGGCGCCTACCGGCTCGTCATGATCGATCAGCGCGGGACCGGCGGCCAGGCCCTCGACTGCCCTGATCTGCAGCGGCAGATGGGCGAGTCCGACACGCTCCCGCCCACCGCGCAGGCCGTCCGGTCCTGTGCGCAAACGCTGGGCGTGCGGCGCAACTTCTTCACCACTGCCGACACGGTCGCCGACCTCGACTCCCTCCGCCAGGCGCTGCACGTGCGGTCCTGGACGCTGGACGGGGCGTCCTACGGCGCCTTCACCGCCGAGCGGTACGCACTGGCCCACCCTGGCCGGGTCCGGCGGCTCGTGCTCGACTCGGTGGTCCCGCAGCGGGATGCCGAGCCGCTGTACCTGGCGAGCATGCACCGGGCCGCCTTCGTGCTCCGGCAGGCCTGCCTCCGGCAGCATTGCGGGTACGACCCAGCCGCCGAGCTCGCCCGGGTGATCGCCCGGTACGGGGACGCCGTGCGGATCTTCGACATCATGGTCATCCTCAGCATCATCGACCCGCGCCTGTCCTCGCCGAGCATCGGCTTCCTGGCCAGGCTGCACCAGGCGGCGAACGGAAACCCGGGCCCGCTGAGAGACTTGATCAACGGGTTCTACAGCGGCCCGCCCGTCAGGCCGGAGGTCTACAGCTCCGGCCTGCATGCCGCCACGCTGTGCGCCGACATCCCGGACATGCCCTGGGGAAACGCCGCGGTGCCGCTCGCGGGCCGCAAGGCCGCGCTGGCCCGTGCCATCCAGCGAATCCAGGCCGCCGCGAGCTGGCCGTTCCCGCCCGCGACCGCAGGCGCGCAGGGCGTGGTGCAGGAATGCCAGTACTGGCCGCCGGCCCGGCCGGACCCCGCGCCGCCCGACCGCAATCTCGCCATGCCGGCGCTGCTGCTGGCCGGCGACCTGGACCTGTCCACTCCGCTGCCATGGGCCAGGCAGGAAGCCGCGCTGCTCCCCCACGCCCAGCTGGTCGTGATCAAGGGCGCCGGGCACAGCACCCAGTTGCACTCCGCCCAGGCTGCGGCGGTGGCCGAGAGATTCCTGCTCAGCCCCGGCGGGCGGACCGTTCCACCCCCGTGACCCGAGGACCCTTATCCTGCCGCATCGTCAGCACATGTTGACGCCCGTCGCTGCGTCAGCATAAGCTGACGGCATGGAGAAGGCACTCGAACTCACCGAGGGCGCCGCCAGCAGCAACCCGGAGGTCGGGCTGCGAGCGGTGGCGGCGCTGCGGGTACTCATGGAGCGGCTGGAGATGCTCCAGGTCGAGAACGCACGGGCACTGGGATGGTCCTGGCAGGAAATCGCCGGCCGGCTTGGCGTCACCAAGCAGACGGTGCACCGCAAGTATGCGCGGCGGGTCGGGAGGCGATGATGTTCGAGCGCTTCACCCACGACGCCCGCGGCGCGGTGGCCCAAGCCCAGGAGCATGCCCGCCGGCTCGGGCACCATTACATCGGCTGCGAGCACCTCCTGCTAGCGGTCGCGTCGGCCGACGCACCGGCGAGTGCGGCCGTGCGCGAGCACGGTGTCACCCCCGAGGGCGTGGAAACCGAGATCGTCCGCCTCGTCGGGCGCGGGCAGGCGGCCAGCCTTTTCAGCGCCGCCGACCGCGAGGCGCTGGCCTCTATTGGGATCGATCTCGACGCCGTACAGGCACGGATCGAGGCGGCCTTCGGGCCGGGCGCCTTCGCCCAGGGCGCCCCAGGTGCCTGCCGGAGGGGCCGGCCTGGGTCGCGGAGCAGCCTCATGGCCCGCCTGCTGCGCCGCCGGCGCAGGTGCCGCGCCCGCGGCGCCGCTGCACCGCACTACGCCACCCCCGGCGCGCGACCCACCGGGCATATCCCGTTCACCCCGCGCGCCAAGAAGAGCCTGGAGCACTCCCTTCGCGAGGCCAGGGCGCGGCACGACAACTACATCGGCGTCGAACACCTCGTGCTCGCCCTCGTCGGCATGAACGACGGGGCCGTGCCGCCCATCCTGTCCGCGCTCGGCACCACGCAAGCGACCTTGCGCGCCGCCATCCTTGACCGCTACCGGCGAGCCAGCTGATCCGCCAGCACTGTCAAGGACCGCTGCGGAGTGCCTCACGGTTACGCGGCGAACTGCCGGGCGAACTCGGCGGCGCTGAACGGGGGCCGACCGCAGACCCGGGCGACCGTGTCCGAAACGGGAATCGCCTCGACGCCGGCCAGCGCATCAGCGAGGAAAACCGCGTAGTCATGCGGAAATCCCCGGCGGGTCATCATTTCCACGAACTCGCCGGCGGCGACCGGCATGTAGGAGACCGGCCGCCGGAGGGCGGTCGCGAGCGCGCGGGCGACATCGTGATGGTCGATCGCTTCCGGCCCGGTCAGCGGCAGGATTCCCTCTGGGCCGGATTCGGCCATGCACGCCGCCGCGACGGCCGCTACGTCGTGGGCGTCGATGAAGGGAATCTTCGCGTCTCCGGCGGGGAGCCGCAGTTCTCCCGCCCGGGTCATGTCGGCGAACGACCCGGTCGTGAAGTTGTCCAGGAACCACGTTGGGCGCAGGGCCGCCCACCGCACTGACGAGGCTGCCAGGGCCTCTTCTGCCATGCGCAGCGGGCTGTCCGGGGCCGCGCCCTCGGCGTCGAGAGACGACAGCAGCACCACCCGGGCGACGCCCGCCGCAGCGACCGCGCGGATGAGGTGCGGGGCAGCCTCCGGCGCGCCGGGATGATTGAACGGGATGACCAGATAGGCGGCGTGGCTGCCGCGGAACGCGCTCGGCCACCTGGCCGGGTCATCCCAGTCGAACGGTTCCCATCGCGAACGCCCGGGCGGGCGGCGAGTCGCGGCGCGAACCGCCCAGCCGCGGGCCAGCGACTCGCTGGCGACATGCCGGCCGGTCTTCCCGGTCGCTCCTAGGACCGTCACGGTGTAGTCGCTCAACCTCCGCACCTTCCTCACCTGGCGGGCTCGCCCGGCTTTAGCGGACAAGGCCGGACGCTAGCTGCGCCGGGCGCGGATGCCCGGCGCAGATCGTTTGGTCCAGCGCGTGCCCAGTCAGTTTCGCCGCTGCAGGTCAGCTTGAGGAACACTCACGCCCCGGCGAATCAAGGCCGACGCAGTCATGCGATTGCCCTCGCCTGCCGTCAGTAGGCCGCGGTCGCCGTGGCGAGCAGGAGCGCCTCCTCACCGCCTCACCGTTCCGGGCCGTAAGCCCTTGGTAGGCAGCGAGAGCGCCACCTGGATGCAGCCGGGATGGAGCCTCGATGGAGCCGGGCAAGTGGCGTAAGGGCTCCGTCAGCCGCGTGGCTTGACCGGCTGGAAGTAGTGATGAAGAGTCCACTCCGCGAGGTGTATCCCGAGGTTGCCGTCGCCAAAGTCTGCCCGGACGCCGCGTGGCGCTAGCGTGAGGCCCGGGACC
>DAITAE010000164.1:0-8654 GCA_036824445.1 Streptosporangiaceae bacterium
ACCTGCACGGCGACGGTGACCACGTAGTCGATCAGCAGCGCCACCGCCGCGACCTGCGCGATGCGCGGGCCGAAGTTCTCCCTGGCGACCACGTAGGAACCGCCGGCCCGCGTGTAGACCGTCACGACCTCGCGATAGGAGAGCACCACCAGGGCCATGACGAACAAGATCACACCGGTCATCGGCAGGATCAGCGCGAACGCGGCGATGCCGAACACGGGGAGCAGTTCGATCAGCATTTCCTCCGTGCCGTAGGCGGAGGAGGAGATGCCGTCCGGCGACAGCACGCCCAGAGCGATGCGATTCGACAGGCGCTGGTGGCGCAGTTCCTCGTTGACCATGGCGGGGCCGAGCAGGCGCCGCTTGACGGAGTACCCGAAGCTCTCCGGCAAGTCGCTTTCCGGGGTTCGCTCCAGCAGGCCAGCCGCCTTGCGCAGGGCCAACGGTTCTTCCCTCCCGTCCTGAGGCCACGGAACCCCATGGCCGGTGGCCGGGCCGGCCCGCGACTGCCGCGTGCTCCGACCACCTCCACCGACGCTAAGCGCGGCCGTCCGCCGCGGGCGCAAAGGCCGCGTCAAGACTGCTGACCTGGGCGTTAAGGATCCATCAAGATCCTTATTTTCTGGCCCTGCCGGGCGTTCGACTGTCAGTGAGATGAACGGTTCGACGAGGCGCGGAATAGCGGCGCCCTTCGCTTTGGTGACGGGCTTCGCCGCGCTGTTCCTGATCGGCACGGTAGCCGCCGCCCTCCACGGCCGGTTCACCGCAACGGGCGTGCTGGTCGCGGCCGCGGCCGTGGTGACCGCATGGTCGTTCGTCGCAGAGCCGGTCGCGGCGATCCCCCTGGGCGTCATCGGATGGCTCACCGCCGTGGGGTTCTCCCGGCCGCCGTACGCACAGCTGCGGGTCACCGGTTCCTTTGCCGCGGATGCCGCCATCGTGATGGCCATCTGCGTCCTGGCCGGAGCGGGGCTCGGCCTGCTACTGCGCTGGTCGGCGAGCAGGCCCATACTGGAAGATGTGGGCGAGAGAGACGACGCCGGGCAGCCTGGCGCCGAGCTGGAACCGGCCGATGACACTCCGGCGCCGGCCGGGCGTCCCGCGTCGGAGCGCAGCCCGGTCATGGCGAAGGTGGCCTACGCCGTCGGCACCCGCCGGGCGCTGCTCGGGGTCCTGCTCGCCGCGGTTGTGCTGCCCCTGCTGACCGCGCTGCTGGTCGTGGCGCAGCCGCACTTGAGCCTGACCGACGACCTGCTGATCTATCTGGTCGCGGTGGTGGCGCTCGCGGTCGTCGGCGGGTTCTGGCCGGCCGTGCTCGCCGCCGTGTCCTCCAGCCTGCTGCTCAACTGGTTCTTCACCCCGCCGGTGCACACGTTCACCATCGAGAAACCGGACAACCTGCTGGCGCTCCTGCTGTTCGTCACGGTCGCCGTCGCGGTGAGCAGCGTCGTTCACCTCGCGGCCATCCGGGCCGCCCAGGCGGCGCGCAGCCGCGAGGAAGCCAGGCTGCTGCTGGCGCTGGCCCAGACCGTGCTGGGTGGTGCCGACACCCCGGCCGCGGTCCTCGACCATCTCGTGCGGACCCACGGCGGCCACGCCGAGCTGCAGGAGTACGTCAGCGGCCGCTGGGTCAAGATCGCGGCCAGCGGCGAAGCGCCCGTCAAGGCGGTCGCCACCCGCGTCGGCGTACGCAGCGACCTGGCGCTCGCGGTGAGCGGCCAGGCCAGCCCGGTCACGCCGGGACTGCTGGCCGGCTTTGCGGCGCAGGCCGCCGCCGCGCTCGACCGGGAGCGGCTGCGCACCCAGGCCGCCCAGGCGGAGGCGCTGGCGGAAGGCAACCGGATGCGGACCGCGCTGCTCGCGGCGGTCAGCCACGACCTGCGCACGCCGCTGGCCTCGATCAAGGCCAGCGTCAGCAGCCTGCGCCAGACCGACGTCGCCTGGACCGAGTCCGACGAGGAGGCCCTGCTCGCCACGATCGAGCAGAACGCGGACCGGCTCGACGGGCTCATCGGCAACCTGCTCGACATGAGCCGCCTGCACACGGGCTCGCTCCAGCCCTTCCTCCGCCCCATCACCATCGACGAGGTGGCGCCGATCGCCCTGGTGGGGCTCGACGCTTCGGCGAACCTGCGGCTGGGGGTGCCCGACGGCATGCCACTGGTGCTCGCCGACCCGGGTCTGCTGGAGCGGGTCCTGGCGAACCTGTTCTCGAACGCGCTGTACCACTCGCCGTCCACACAGCCACCCTCCCTGCGGGCCCACCAGGTTGCCGACACCGTCGTGCTCGAGGTCGTCGACCACGGGCCGGGGGTGCCGGACGAGCTGAAAGCACGGATCTTTGAGCCATTTCAACGGTTCGACGACCGCAAGGTCGGGGTAGGACTCGGCCTCGCGGTCGCCAAGGGCTTCACCGAGGCCATGGGCGGTGCCATCGTCGCGGCCGACACGTCGGGCGGCGGGCTCACGGTTAGGATCACGCTGCCGGTCGCAACCACGAGCGCCGACACCATGCAGGGCGCCGGCTCTTGACCCGCGTGCTGGTCGTCGACGACGAGCCGTCGATCCTCCGGGCGCTGCGGATCAACCTCAGTGCGCGGAACTATCAGGTCAGCACCGCAAGCGACGGCGCCTCCGGGCTGGCGGCGATGGCCCGCGACCGCCCCGACGTGATGATCCTCGACCTCGGGCTGCCCGACATGGACGGCACCGAAGTGATCCGCGGCGTCCGCGGCTGGGCCTCGACGCCGATCATCGTGCTGTCGGTCTGGGGGCATGAGAGCCAGAAGGTGGCGGCCCTGGACGCGGGCGCGGACGACTACGTGACCAAGCCGTTCGGCATGGACGAGTTGCTGGCCCGGCTTCGCGCCGCGGTCCGCCGCGCCTCCCCGGCTCCGGACGAGCCCGTCGTCAAGACGGAGGACTTCACCGTCGACCTCGCGGCCAAGCGGGTCACCCGCGCCGACGGCAGCGATGTGCGCCTGACCCCCACCGAGTGGCAGTTGCTGGAAATCCTGGTGCGCAACCGCGGCCGCCTCGTCACCCAGCGCCAGCTGCTTCAGGAGGTGTGGGGCCCGGCGTATGAGACCGAGAGCAACTACCTGCGCGTCTACGTCGCCCAGCTCCGGCGCAAGCTTGAGCCGGAGCCGTCGCGACCTCGTTACCTACTCACCGAGCCCGGGATGGGCTATCGTTTCGACCCTTGATCGCGGGCCGTGCCCGGTCAGCCGATGCCGAAGAAACCGAGGACGGTCGTGCCGAGGAGCAGCAGGCTCATCGCCGAGATGCCGGCCACACATGCGCCGGCCACGATCCGGAACACCCGCCCGTTCGCGGCCTTGCCAAGCACGCTGCGGCGGCTGGTGAGGATCAGGATGAAGATCAGGATGACCGGTGTGACGATGCCCTGCAGCACCTGCGTGCCGATCAGCAGGGTGATCAGGTTGATGTGAGTGAGGGCCAGCGCCGCGCCGAGCAGGACCTGCACGGCGAACAGGCCGAGGAACAGCCGGGCCTCGGTGAACCGGCGCGACACCGACCGTTCCACCCCGACCGCCTCGCTGATCGCGTACGCGCTGGATAGCGGGACCACCGCGCCCGCCAGCGCGGACGCGCCGATCAGCCCGAGCGCGAACAGCACCTCGGCGGCCGCGCCCGCGACCGGCTTCAGCGCCTCCGCCGCCTCCGCCGCCGAGGTCAGCGGGCCTTTCCCGCCGATCGCGGTGGCGGTGGCGATGATGATCGTCATGGAGACGATGCACGCGAACACCGCTCCGGAGATCGCGTCGATCCGGGCCCGTGGGTAGTCGGCCGGGTCGGCGCCCTTGTCGACCACCCCCGCCGCCGCGTACAGCTGCATATATGGGCTCACGGTCGTCCCGATCAGGGCGACCCCCAGCAGCAGGAAGCTCTTGGTGTACAGGAAGTGGGGGACGACCAGGTTGCTGCCGACCTCGCCCCAGTCCGGATGGCCGAGAATGGCCGCGATCGGGTAGGCAAGAAAGGCCAGCGACATGATCAGGAAGATGCGTTCGGCATAACGATAGGAGCCGAACGAGACGAGTGCCCAGATGGCGACGGCCGCGATCGGGATGATGATGTACCGGCTGACCCCCAGCAGTTCGAAGGCGGCCCCGATGCCGGCGAACTCCGACACGACCAGCCCGGTGTTGGCCAGCAGCACGCAGCCGAGCGCGATCGCGGTCATCCGCAGCGTGAACTCTTCCCGGATCAGCGCCGCCAGCCCTTTGCCGGTGTGGGTGCCGAGCCGCACCGCCATCTCCTGCACCAGCACCAGCGCGATCGTGACCAGGACCATGAAGAACAGGGTCCGGTAGACGAACTCGGACCCGGCCGAGGCGTACGTGGCGATGCCGGCCGCGTCGTTACCCGCGTTGGCCGCGACCACCCCCGGCCCCGCAATGGCCAGGACGAGCCAGATCCGGCTCTTACGCCCCCGCATGAGGCGCATACCACCGGAGCGGATCCGGGCCAGCGACCTCAGCCCCGGGGGCTCCCGCGCCGGGCGGCGGAAACCAGCCTCGATGTCCTCCTGCCGGGCGCTGACCACCGGATCGCCGGTGCCCTCCCGGGCACGTGCGGGGGGATCGCCGGTGCCCTCCGGGGCACTTGTGGCGGGATCGGCGGCGCCCCCCGCAGCGCTCACAGCGGGATCGCCGTCGTCCCCCGGGTTGCTCACTGCAGGATCCTCGGGAAGTGCAGCCGGCCGTGGCCGGGCACCAGTGCGTCGAGCACGTCGTCGGAGAGGATCCGGCCGAGCGGCCTGCCCTTCTCATCCACCACGAGCAGCGACGAGCGCCTGGACTCCACCATCTCGGTGGCGACCTTGTCGAGGTCGTCGTCCGGGCGCAGGGTGACCGGGGGATCGTCGGGGTCGGCCAGGGCGGACAGCAGCTTGTCGCCGTCGTTGACCAGCAGGTCGAATGCCGAGACGTCACCGACAACCCTGCCCTGGGAATCGACGATGGCCACGGAGTCGATCTCGGTCTGGTGCTTGGCCAGCTTGCGCAGCCGTTTCCGCACTCCGGCGACGGTCTCGTCGGGGGTCGCGGTGCAGAGCACCGTCGTCATGACCCCGCCGGCCTCATCTTCGGGGTAGCCGAGCAGGCGGGCGAGTTCCCGCTGCGTGTCAGCTGGCATCCGGGCGAGAAGCTGTGCCTGCTCGTCTGCGGGCAGGTCGCGCAGCGCGTCGACCGCTTCGTCGGGCTCCATCCGCGCGACCAGGTCGGCGGCTTGGGATGGGTCCATCTCACGGAGCAGCGCGGTTAGCTCTTCTGGCTCCATCTCCTCCAGGGCGTCCGCGGCGACGTCGTGGTCCAGGCTGGCCAGTAGCTCCTTCCGGCCCGGCCGGCCGAGCCCTTCCAGCACGTCGGCGAGCTCGGCCGGGCGGAGGCGGCGCAGCGCCGTGTGCGGTTCCCGCAGCTTCACGGCAGCGGGCTCCTCGGGCGAGTCGGCGCCGAACGACTCGATCGCGGCCCAGTCGATGACCCGGTCCGGGGTCGGGTGCCAGCGGAAGCGCTTGGGGCCGAGCCGGCGCAGCAGCGTCTGCAGGCTCACGTCCACGCCCACCAGCCGGACCTTGTCGCCGACCTGCGCCAGGTAGAGGTCGGCCGGCCTGATCACCTGGACCTCGTCGGTGTCCACCAGCTGGTGGTCGAGGATGTCGCGGTGCAGCAGCACCTCCCCCTCGCGGCGCTGGAACTCGCGCAGGTCCATCCGGGCCGTCCGGAGCGTGACCGAACGGCGCTCCACCCGGTCGATGGCGGAGGCGTCGAGAAAGGCCCGCCGCCGCCCCACCCGGACCACGATCCCGGTCAGCGCCGGGTAGTCATCGGTGCTGCCATGCACCTGGGCGACCATGTCGACGAGGCGGCCGACCTCCTCACCCGACTGGTTCACCACCGGGCGGCCGATGAGGCCGACCAAAGAGACGATGTTCTGCCGGACCTGACGGGAGGTCATCAGGCGCTGCGAATAGTTGCCGAAGAGGTGCGATGCGGCGCCGTCGCCATCGCGGGAACGGGAGCCGGGCAGTCGGCCGTTGAAGAAGTGCCGGTCGGACACGGCGACCTCCTGGTCCGCCGGCCAGGCCGGGTGGTCTAACCCGGGGCGGCCGGCACGCGTGGAAGGGATCGGAACGGGCAGCATCTGGCGGCCCGGCCCGTGGTGATGGCCGCGCCCGCCATGGTGGTACTGCAGGGATCACCAAGCACGGCCACACCTCCCTCGGTCGGCTGCGACATCCAGGTTCATCGCGCGAGGAGTGCAGGCATCCCGGCCCCGTGGCCGGAACCCTTCTGCATACAAGTTTGTCATACCGTGATCAGCGCCTGAGCCCGCATCCGGGCGCCGGGCACGCACTGTGGTAGCACCAGCCACTGTGTGCACACGGATCCGCCGACGTATCCCGGCATGACCGTCGTGGCTGGCTGGCCGCGCTGTAGTCAGCTGGCGGCGTCCCGGTGAGCTGGCGGCGCTCCTCGGTCAGCCGACGGCGCCTCGGTCCCGCAGGCTCGTGATGTCGGCTGCGCTGATCCCGAGCCCGGCGAGAACGTCGTCGGTGTCAGCACCGGCGCGGGCCGGCGGCGACGGTGGATCGCATGCTGTACGGCTGAACCGGGGCGCGGGCGCTGGCTGGGTCACACCGCCCACGTCGATGAAGGTCTTGCGGGCGGCGTTGTGCGGGTGACCGGGCGCCTCCCGCGGGCTCACCACCGGGGCCACACAAGCGTCCGAGCCGGTGAAAACCTCGACCCATTCGGCTTGCGTGCGCCCCGCGAACACCTCGGTCAGCCGCGCCCGCAGCTCCGGCCAGCCGGAGCGGTCGTACTGGGCGGGCAGGCTCGTCTCATCGATGCCGAGCCGGGCCAGCAGCTCGGCGAAGAACTTCGGCTCCAGCGCGCCCACCGCGACGTGCCGGCCGTCGGCGGTGGCGTAGGTGTCGTAGAAGGGGGCGCCACCGTCCAGCACGTTCGTTCCCCGCTCGTCCTGCCACGCCCCGGCGGCGCGGAGCCCGTACAGGAACGAGGCGAGCAGGGCCGAGCCGTCCACCATGGCGGCGTCGACGACCTGTCCCAGCCCGGACCGCTCGCGCTCCAGCAGCGCGGCGAGCACGCCAACGGCGAGCAGCATCCCGCCGCCGCCGAAATCCCCGACCAGGTTGAGCGGGGGAAGGGGGCGCTCGCCAGCCCGGCCGATCGGGTCGAGGCTGCCGGAAACGGCGATGTAGTCGATGTCGTGGCCGGCGGTCTCGGCGAGCGGCCCGTCCTGCCCCCAGCCGGTCATCCGGGCGTAGACCAGCCGTGGGTTGCGCGCGGCGCACACATCAGGCCCGAAACCGAGCCGCTCCGCCACGCCGGGCCGGAACGCTTCGACCAGCACGTCGGCCCCGTCGGTGAGGCGGAGCAGCACGTCTACCCCGGCCGGGTCCTTGAGGTTGAGCCGGATGGACCGCCGGCTCCTGCACAGCGGGTCGACCGGAGGGAGAGCCTGCCCGCCCGAGCGGTCGCGCCGGTCCACCCGTAGCACGTCCGCGCCCAGGTCGGCCAGGACCATGCAGCCGAACGGCGCGGGCGCCAGGCTCGCGATCTCGATCACCCGCACCCCGTCCAGCGGACCCATCCCCGCACCGCCTCCTCTCGCCAGCAGCCCCATGGGCGGCGGCAGCGCCCCTGCGGCAGCCACTGCAGGGCAGCCCACCGTAGCGGCAGCCCACCGCGGCCCGCCACGAGCGCCCCGCGACGATGGTAGATGCGTCGGCCCTCACGCCCCGTGGCTCCCGTCGCGACCGAAGCACACAACTCGCGATCATGACCTTGCTGTAGTCAGGGATGGCAGAACACCAGCACCAATGCAGGATCGCGAGGGCCGACGGGATGGTCTGGTGTCGTGATCATGGGATTGCTACTGCTAGATGCGCATCAATCCCATGATCACGATCGGGCTCCTGGAGTGACCGCCGCCAGCGAATGAGGCGGCTGGGATCGCGAGCACGTATTGTCGCAGCATGCGCGGTTATACGCAGGACAAGGACGCCTACCTCAAGCGTCTGCGCAGGATCGAGGGCCAGGTCCGGGGCTTGCAGCGGATGGTGGAGGAGGACGTCTACTGCATCGACGTGCTCACCCAGGTCTCCGCGGTGACCCGGGCGCTGCAGGCGGTCGCGCTTGGGCTGCTCGAAGACCACCTCGACGCGTGTGTATCGGATGCGGTGCGGCAGGGCGGGGACGAGGGGCGGGCCTCGGTCCACGAGGCGGCGGAGGCAATCTCGCGCCTGGTCAGGTCCTGACGTCTCCGCCGTCGGCCTCGCCGGGCGCCGGGTCGGCGAACTGCGTGAACGCGCGCAGGTTCGCCAGGCTCTCGCCGCGCTTGACCCGCCACGCCCACTCCTTGCGTATCGACGAGGCGAAGCCGATGGCCAGGGCGGCGTTGAAGTTCTCGTCGGAGTACGTCAGTACGCAGCCGAGGAGCCGGTCGATCTCATCGGCGGTCGCCGACCCGAGCGGGAGGCGGCCGACCAGGTAGACGTCGCCTTGCGGGTCGACGGCGAAATGAACGCCGTACATCCGGCCGTTGCGCTCGAGCAGGAACCGGTAGAAGCGGGCGTGGTTCTCGTCCGGCTGACGGCAGAAGAA
>DAITAE010000685.1:0-2384 GCA_036824445.1 Streptosporangiaceae bacterium
GTCCTGATCAGGCGGGTCTTGCCCTGGCCGCGCTCGCCGAGCAGGATGGTGTCGTGCCCGGCCAGGAGGGCACGCTCCAGATGGGGGAGCACCGTCTGGCCGAAGCCGATGATCCCGGGGAACCTCTCCTCGCCCGCACGCATCCTGGCCAGCAGGTTGCGCCGGATCTCGTCTTTAACCGTCAGGTAGGTGTGGCCGCTCGCGCGCAACTCCCCGACCGTGGTGATCGCTGGAGGGGGAACGGGGCTTGCGCCGGTACCGGCCTGGCTGTGTGAGTGCACCATTCGACACTATGTCCATGCCGGCCGGGTTCGCGACACGGCGGGCCGGGCCGGCGGGCATCGGGCACAGGAGGTGCGGGCATGGCGGCTGCGGATCCAGCGCTGGCCATCGACGTCGGCGGCACGAAGTTCGCGGCCGGGCTCGTTGAGCCGGGCGGGCGGGTGATCTCGTGGGCGCAGACGGCCACCCCGCAGGAGCTGGACGCGGAGCAGCTGTGGCGCACGCTCGACGCGCTGCTCACCAGGGTCCTCACCGAGGCCGACGTGGACCCGGCCACCGGCCTCGCGGGTGTGGGCTGCGGTTGCGGGGGACCGATGGAGTGGCCCGCCGGGAAGGTCTCGCCGCTGAACATCCCGGCCTGGCGGGCGTTCCCGCTGCGCGACCGGCTCGCCGAACGGTTCACCGGGCTCCCGGTGCGGCTGCACAACGACGCGATCTGCCTGGCGGCCGGGGAGCACTGGCGGGGAGCGGGCCGCGGCCGTACCACGATGCTCGGGATCGTGGTGTCGACCGGCGTGGGCGGCGGGCTGGTGCTGGACGGCCGGCTGATCAACGGCGCGACCGGCAACGCCGGGCACATCGGCCATGTGGTGGTCGACCCGGACGGGCCACCCTGCGTCTGCGGCGGGCAGGGCTGCGTGGAGGCGATCGCCCGCGGCCCCGCCCTTGCCGCCTGGGCCCAGGCCCAGGGATGGCGGCCCGGTCAGCCGCAGGTCACGGCCAAGGACCTGGCCGACGACGCCGCGCAGGGACACCCGATCGGGCTGAAAGCGATGCGCCGGGCCGGCCACGCGCTCGGCATCGCCATCGCCTCGGCGACGGACCTGTGCGACCTGGAGGTGGTCTCCATCGGAGGCGGGCTCTCCCAGGCCGGGTCGCTGCTGTTCGACCCCCTGGAAGAGGCGCTGCGCCGCCATGTCGGGCTCGATTTCGCGCGGGACGTGGTGGTGGTGCCGGCGGCGCTGGGCCAGAGCGCCGGGCTGGTAGGAGCGGCCGCGCTGCTGTTCGCCGCCGACCGGTACTGGGCGGGGGAGTAGGGGAATGCCTGGCGGGGGAGTAGGGAGCGCCTGGCGGGGGAGCAGGAAGCGCCTGGCGGAGCTGTTCCGCCGCGGCAGGCTGGAGATCCGCCAGCGCCGCACCTGCCCGTGGGTGCGACACTGCTGGCATGACAATGACGTCGCCGGAGGTCAGCCCGGCCGATGTGGCCGCCGCGCATGACGTCCTGCGGGGAGTCGTCGCGGTCACGCCGCTGCTCCACTCCCGGGTGCTGTCCGACCGGCTCGGCGGGCCGGTCTTCCTCAAGTGCGAGAACCTGCAGCGGACCGGGTCCTTCAAGCCGCGCGGCGCCTACCTGCGGATCAGCCGCCTGACCGCGGCCGAACGCAAGCGCGGCGTGGTGGCCGCGAGCGCGGGCAACCACGCCCAGGGGGTCGCTTTCGCCGCCGCCCGGCTGGGCACCAAGGCGACCGTGGTAATGCCGGTCGGCGCGCCGCTGCCCAAGGTCGAAGCGACCCGGGGATACGGGGCCGAGGTCATCCTGCAGGGCGACACGGTGGAGGACGCTCTCACGGCGGCGCTGGCGCACGCCCGCGAGGACGGCTCGGTCTTCATCCACCCGTTCGACCACCCGGACGTCGTGGCCGGCCAGGGTACCGTCGGCGTGGAGATCATCGAACAGTGCCCGCAGGCCAGAACCATCGCAGTACCGGTGGGCGGCGGCGGGCTCGCGGCCGGGATCACGGTGGCGGTGTCCGGCACCGACCCGGGAATCAAGGTGATCGGCGTGCAGGCCGAGGCGTGCGCCTGCTACCCGGCGTCGCTCGCCGCCGGTCACCCGGTGCGGATTTCTCCGGCCGGGACCATGGCGGACGGGATCGCGGTCAGCCAGCCCGGCGACATCGGGTACGAGATCCTGTCGCGGCGGGTGGACCGGGTGGTCACCGTCTCCGAGGAGACCCTGTCGCGTGCACTGCTGCTCTGCCTGGAGCGTTCCAAGCAGGTCGTCGAGCCGGCCGGCGGGGCAGGGGTGGCGGCCCTGCTTGACCACCCGGAGGCGTTCGAGCCACCGGTGGTGGTGGTGCTGTCGGGCGGCAACATCGATC
>DAITAE010000686.1:0-2381 GCA_036824445.1 Streptosporangiaceae bacterium
GGCCAGGGTTATGAGTACCTCAGCCTGATCCGCGACGGCCTGACGCTGCAGTCCAGCGGTTACGGGTCGGTGTTCTACATCCCCACCGGTTTCCACGGCCTGCACGTGACCGGCGGCCTGATCGCATTCCTTTTCCTGCTGGGACGCACCTACGCCGCCAAGACGTTCACCCAGGAACAGCAGGTCAGCGCCATCGTCGTCTCCTACTACTGGCACTTCGTCGATGTCGTCTGGATCGGCCTGTTCACGACCATCTACCTCATCCACTGACGAGCCACGGACCGCCACGTCCCCCGACCCGAAACCGAGGCAAGAAGTGAGCAGGATCAAGCCGCGGCGCAGACACCGGGCCGCCGGGTACGCCGTCCTCCTGCTGGGCCTGCTCGTCATCGGCGTGGCCTACGCGGCCATCACCGGGGCCGGCGGCGCGGCCTCCGCGGCCACGCCCGGCGGCCCGTCGCCAGCCGACATCGCGCGGGGCCAAGCGATATTCGCGAGCACCTGCTCCTCGTGCCACGGCATGAACGCCCAGGGCACCGGGGCGGGCCCGGGCCTGGTCGGGGTCGGCGCGGCCGCCGTGGACTTCCAGATGAGCACCGGCCGGATGCCGGGCAAGGACTTCGACGCGGAGATGCCGCGCAAGCCGGTGACGTTCACGACCGAGCAGATCCACCAGGTCGCGGCGTACATCGCTTCCCTGGGCGGGGGCCCGGCGATCCCCTCGCCCGCCGAGGTGAGCACGGCCGGCGCCAACCTCGGGCTGGGCCAGCAGATCTTCATCACCAACTGCGCGCAGTGCCACAACTTTGCCGGTGCGGGCGGCGCGCTCACCTACGGCAAGTCGGCGCCGCCGCTGACCCATTCGACCCCGACGCAGATCTACGAGGCGATGCTGACCGGCCCGGAGGCCATGCCCGTGTTCAGCGACACCACCGTCACCCCGGCCCAGAAGCGCGCCATCATCGCCTACATCACCAGGGTCCGCGCCGAGCCGAACCCCGGCGGGTTCAGCCTGGGCCGGGTCGGCCCGGTGACCGAGGGCCTGGTGGCGTTCCTCGGCGGGATCGCCGTCCTGGTCTTCGTCGCGATCTGGATTACGATGAAGAAGCGACGTGAAGCATGAGTGAGATTGAAGGCAGCGGCCAGTTCCCGGCCGGAGACGGCGAGGAGGGGTCAAGGGCCCCGCACCGGGTGATCGGCACTCCCCCGCCCGCCCGTGCCAGGACCCTGCTGGAGACGCCGCTCGAGGAAAGCCCGCCGGAGCGCTGGCTGCCGGCCGAGCCGGGGACCGATCCAGGTCAGGCGAAGCGGGCCGAGCGCGTCGTGGCCGCGCTGTTCGTGCTGTCGATGCTGGCCAGCATCGGGTTCATCGCCGCCTACGTGGGGCTGCAGGTGCGCTCGGTCGACGGCACCCTGCGCTCCAACCTGGCCCTGGGCATATCGATGTCGGTGGCCTTCGGGGCGCTGGCGGTGGGCGCGGTCGTCTGGGTCCGGTACCTGATGCCGAGCGTGGAACAGACCGAGGAGCGCCATCCGCTCGCGTCGAGCCCCGAGCAGCGGGCGGAGTTCGAGAAGACCTTCACCGAGGGGGCCGAGGCCAGCGGGTTCATCAAGCGGAAGCTGCTACGGCGGACCCTGATCGCCGCCACCGTGCCGCTCGCCGTTGCCCCGATCGTCCTGCTGCGCGACCTGGGACCACAGCCGGGCACGAGCCTGCGCCACACCGTCTGGCGCAAGGGCATGCGGATGCTGGTCTTCGGGCCGAACACCCCGCTGCGTGCGGCCGACTTCGCCATCCCCGGCCAGATGATCACCGTTGTCCCCGCGGGCTACCAGGACAACCAGGACGCGCTGGCGAAGGCGACCACGATCATCATCAAGTTCGCGCCCGGCCAGCTCCGGCCGCCCACGGTGATGAACTGGACCGTGGACGGCATCGTCGCCTACTCCAAGATCTGCACTCACGTCGGGTGCCCGGTCGCGCTGTACGAGCAGACGACCCACCACATTCTGTGCCCCTGCCACCAGTCGACGTTCGACGCGACCCGCGGCGCAGAGGTGATCTTCGGCCCGGCGGCCCGGCCGCTGCCGCAGCTGCCGATCGGCACCGACGCGCAGGGCTTCCTGATCGCCGAGAGTGACTACCACGAACCGGTCGGCCCGAGTTTCTGGGAGCGGGGATGACCAAGAGCAAGACCACCGAGGCGCTCGAGACCACCGGCGTCTTCCTGGATGACCGGCTGCGGGCGGCAAAGGCCACGACCGCGTTCCTGCGGAAGCTCTACCCGGACCACTGGTCGTTCCTGCTGGGCGAGATCGCCCTCTACTCGTTCGTCATCCTGCTGCTGACCGGCACCTTCCTGACCTTCTTCTTCCAGCCG
>DAITAE010000687.1:0-2381 GCA_036824445.1 Streptosporangiaceae bacterium
CTTGATGACCGCCAAATAGTTCTGCGGTGCTGCCACGAGGAGGGCCCTTTCCGCTCGTTTGCCTCTATCGTGTTCCCGCCCACCGCTTAAACGACCGGTGAATCCGCCTAACCGGGAATTCCACCGTGTCAGCGGCCTGCCGACGTGCACCCCCATCGCATCGGCCGGGCATTTCCCGCGATTTCCAGTGAGTCAAAAACCCTCACTCTCTACTTGAGATTTAACGTTGTGCTAGGCTGGCGATTGATACGGACAGTAGGGTTGCCCGGAACCAGGGTCAACTCGCCACGCGTGAACCTCTTCCGGTGTTTCGCTGCCCGGGTTCCGTTCATGATCTTGGGCTGGATGCACACCCGGCTAAAAGAGCTAACCCTCAGTCACGGCGGTGCCCGGTGCGCTGACGTCGTAGGTGCGGGCGTGCGTGCGCATCAGCAGGGTCAGCTCTTTCGCTTTCTCCCCCGGCCGCGAAGTGTCGCCCCAGACGATCACCACTCCATTCGCGAGCCGCAGGGTCACATCCGATGGAGTGGCAGCGCTCACCAAGCGCACCTGCCGGGCGACCTGCGGCGGCAAATCGCGCAGGACCGCCGCGGCGGCCCGGGCCAGCGGGCTGTCCCGCAGGGACGGCACCCCGCCGGGCCCGTTGGACCAGTCACCGCCAGTACCGCCACCCACATCGCTCACACCAGTCCCGGTGGCCGGGCTGAGCAGGGGCAGTCCCGGCGGGCGGTGGTCCGAGTCCCGCACGTCGACGCCGAACGCGTCCACGAGCGCATAACCGCCGGGCACAGCGACCGCGAAGACCGGCGTGCGGAGCCGGACCGAGATCACGACCGTGTTCGGCCAGTGCCTGCTGACCTGCGCGGACTCGACCTGGCGGATCCCGCCGACCCGGTGCGCCACGGCGGAGGTGTCGACCCGGATGAGTGGCAGGCCGCGCCGGATATGCGCGGCGGCGAGCACTTCCGCCCGCGAGACCATGGGGCCCGTGCCGGTGACCTGGACCGAGCGGACGACCAGGAACCGCGATCCCAGCAGCGCCCAGGCCACCCCGGCGACGATCGCGATGACCGCCACGCCGAAGAACGCGGCCTTCCACCCCACCCGCCGCTGGCCGCGCGGGCCCGGCCGGCGGCTACGGGGCGCGAAGCCGCTCATCCTGGCGTACCCGCGCGGGCCCGCAGCGCCGCCACGATCAGCGGGCCCTGGGCCGTCACATCGCCCGCGCCCATGGTCAGGATCAGGTCCCCCGGCCTGGCGGTGTCCGCCACCGTCCCGGGCACGGCCGCGGCGTCGGGCAGGAAGACCGCCCGGCCGCCGGGCACCGCGCGGGCCACCAGTTCCCCGGTCACGCCGGGTTCGGGATCCTCGCGGGCCGCGTAGACGTCGAGCACGAACACCTCGTCGGCCAGGCCGAGGGCGGCGCCGAACTCGCTGGCGAAGATCCGGGTGCGGCTGAACAGGTGGGGCTGGAAGACGGCGATGACCCGCCCGCCGGGCGCGATGTCCCGTGCCGCCCGCAGGTCGGCGGCGACCTCGGTCGGGTGATGGGCGTAGCTGTCGAGCACGGTGATCCCGCCTGCCTCGCCCTTGGGCTCCATCCGCCGCCGGGTACCCCGGTAGGCGGCCAGCCCGCTGGCGGCCTGCCCGGCCCGCACCGAGGGCAGCCCGAGCTCGAGCACGGCGGCGTAGGCGGCGGCCGCGTTCAGCGCGTTGTGGCGGCCGGGGACGCCCACCTCCAGCCGTTCCGGCGCCACCTGCCCCGGCCCGCCCGGCCCGGACCTGGGCGCGCCGCGAACCTCCAGGCTCACGCTCATGCCACGCGGGACCACCGATGTGATCCGGTAGTCGGCGTCGTCCGCCTCGCCGTAGGTGCGCACCCGGATCGGGAGCGCTGCGGCGGCCGCGGCCAGCGACCGCGCGCCCGGGTCGTCCGCGCAGGCGACCAGCACACCTCCGGGCACGATCCGCCGGGCGAAGGCGGCGAAGGTCCCCTCGATCTCGGCCAGGCCCGCGTAGTTGTCAAGGTGGTCGGCTTCCACACAGGTGACCACCGCCGCCTCCGGGGACAGCATGAGGAAGGATCCGTCGCTCTCGTCCGCCTCGGCGACGAACACTCCCCCGCTTCCGTCCTCGGCGCCCAGCCCGGTCTCGCTGAGGATGCCGCCGACGACGTAGCCGGGATCGGCGCCGCAATGGCGGAGCGCAGTGGTGATCATGGAGGAGGTGGTGGTCTTGCCATGCGTGCCGGCCACCGCGACCCCGCGCCTGCCCAGCATCAGCGAGGCGAGCGCCGCAGCCCGGTGCAGTACCCGCAGCCCCCGGACGCGCGCCGCCGCGAGCTCGGGGTTGTCCGGGCGGATCGCCGACGACACGACCAC
>DAITAE010000165.1:0-8622 GCA_036824445.1 Streptosporangiaceae bacterium
AGCGCTGGTTCTCCTCGTCCCGGCCGCGCCTGAGCCAGCCTTTGCGCTCCAGGCCCGCGGCCAGCCTGCTCACGGTGCTCTTCTCCAGGCCCAGCAGGGTGGCGAGCTGGCCCTGCGCGATTCCCCGCGCCGTGAGCAGCTCGATCAGGGCGCGGGCCTCCGAAGTGGACACTGCGGGGAAACCCGCTTCGGCTGCGGCAGTATGCTCCGTGGCAGCCTGCTTGTCCCCGTCTGCCGCGGCGCCGGCCCCGGCCCCTGGCACGGCGGCGGGGTTCACCACGCGCAACAATCGTGCGAGGAGCTGGTCGAGGTCCTCCGTCGAAGGGTCCACATGCACAGTTGTACCGTACAACTCCTCCGATGGTACAGTCACCACATGAGAGTTGCGCCGTACAACTCACCGGCGCCCGGCGCGGGCCCCCCCGCCGCGGTGGGGGCCGGGTTTCGTGGAACCGGGCGCGGGACCGGGCGCGCCGAACCGGGCGGAGCGCACGCTCCCAGCCGCCCGCGGGCCGTAGGCTCGCCGCTGTGAGCGAGCGAGGTCGCGCGAGCCGGCGCGGAGGGCCGGGCACCCTGAACGCGCCCGGCGCCCTGAACAGCGCCGACGGGACCACCACCGCGACGGCGCCCGAGCGGCAGGGGCTGCTGCCGGACGAACCGCTGCCCGAATTCGCCGCTCGCCACGGGCTCAAGCCGAGCGCCGTACGCCCGCCCGCGCTGGCCTACCTGAAGCAGCTGTGGCGGCGGCGTCACTTCATCGTGGCCTTCGCGACCGCGCGCAACGTGGCGATGTACAGCGAAGCCCGGCTCGGCCAGGTGTGGCAGATCCTCACCCCGCTACTGAATGCCGCCGTCTACTTCCTGATCTTCGGCGTGATCCTGGACACCAAGCGCGGGGTGCCCAACTTCATCCCCTTCCTGGTCACCGGCATCTTCATCTTCAACTTCACCCAGCGCTCGTTCATCATCGCGTCGCGGGTGATCAACGACAGCCTGCCGCTGATCCGGGCCCTGCACTTCCCCCGTGCCTGCCTGCCGCTGGCTTACATCCTCATCGAGCTGCAGCAGATGCTCATCTCCATGGTCGTGCTGGTCGTGATCGTGCTCGGCTTCGGCGAGCCGCTCACGTGGTACTGGCTGCTCGCCGTGCCCGTGATCGCGCTGCAGAGCCTGTTCAACGTCGGCGTGGGACTCATCCTCGCGCGCATCGGCGCGGGCGTGGAGGACGTCAGCCAGCTGATCCCGTTCATCGTGCGGACGTGGCTGTACATCTCCGGGGTCATGTTCTTCATCCCCGCGCTGAAGACCCTCTACCTGCACGAGAAGCTGAGCTATCTGCTGCAGATCAACCCCGCCGCGGTCTACATCGCACTGGTCAGGAACTCGCTGCTGGAGTCGCTGCGGAACGAGATCGGCTCGTACCAGCCCTATAACCACCAACTGTGCCAGCTCGCCGTCGGCAGCAAGTCCCTGCACATCACGCCACACCCGGCGCTGCTGGATCACTGTCACCTCGTCGTCCCCAACACCAGCCTGTGGCTCTTTGGCGTCGGGTGGGCGCTGCTCGCGGTCATCATCGGTTTCTTCTTCTTCTGGCGGGCGGAGGTGACCTACGGCCGTGGCTGAACAATCGGCAGAGCCGGTGGTCGTGGTCGACGATCTGCACATCGTCTACCGCGTCTTCGGCTCGGCGCGGGACAAGGGCACGGCCGCGACCGCCTTCCTGCGGATGCTGCGGCGCCAGCGGCGCCCGTCGGTGCGCGAGGTGCACGCGATCCGGGGCATCTCGTTCGTGGCCAACCGCGGCGACGCCGTCGGCGTCATCGGCCGTAACGGCTCCGGCAAGTCCACCCTGCTTCGCGCGATCGCTGGCCTGATCCCCCCGGAGCAGGGCATCGTCTACACCACCGGCCACGCCTCGCTGCTCGGCGTGAACGCGGCGCTGCTGGACGACCTCACCGGCGACCGCAACGTGGTCGTCTGCGGCCTGGCGATGGGCATGACCCCGCGGGAGATCAAGGACCGGTATCAGAGCATCGTTGACTTCTCCGGGGTCGGGGACTTCATCAACCTGCCGATGCGCGCCTACTCGACCGGCATGGGCTCACGGCTGCGTTTCGCCATCGCCTCCGCCCGGAGCCATGACGTCCTGCTCGTTGACGAGGCGCTCGTCACCGGGGACGCGGAGTTCCGCGTCCGGAGCCGCGAGCGGATCGAGGAGCTGCGCGCGCAGGCCGGGACCGTGTTCATCGTCGCGCACAGCATGGCGCAGATCGAGGAGACCTGTAACCGCGTGATCTGGCTCGAGAAGGGGCAGATCGTGCGGGCCGGCGATGACGTCCCGGCGATCATCGACGCCTACCTGGCCGCGACCGGCGGCGAGCCAATGGTCCGCGAGCCCGCCACGACCTGACAGCCCCCGGGACCGGCCGGCGGGCCTCTGGGTCAGCCTGCGCCACTGGATCAGCATGGGTCGCTGGGTCAGCCCGCGCCACTGGGTCAGCCCGCGCCGCTGGGTCAGCCCGGGCCGCCGGATCACGCCGGGCGCCGCCCGACGGGTCAGGCCGGCGTAGCAGGCGCGGGATCGGGAGCCGGGTCCGCCCGGCGCAGCTGCAGCTTCATCCGGGTACCGCCAGCTGCCCGGGAACCGGCGGTGACCTCGCCGCCCTGCGCCCGGGCGAGCTGCCGCACGATGTAGAGCCCGAGCCCGATGCCGCCGAAGCGGCGCCGGTCCCCGGCCTCACCCTGCACAAACCGCTCGAAGATGCGCTCGTGCTCGCCCGGCGCGATGCCGATGCCCTCGTCGTCGACCGTGACCTCGACCCACTCGCCGGCCGGGCGGGCGGACACGACCACCGCTCCGCCGTCCGGTGAGTACTTGTAGGCGTTCTCCAGCAGCTGCCCGACGATGACGTCGGTCGCGGTCACGTCGCCAAGCGCCAGCGGAAGGTCGTCGGGGATGTCGGCGGTCAGCTGGTGTCGCTCGGACAGCGGCCGGAATGCCACCGCCGCGCCACGCAGCAGCTGCGCCAGGTCGAACGCCCCGTTCGTCACGGTGAGCTGGTCGGCGCCCACGCGCGAGCCGAGCAGCAGCTGCTCCACCAGCTGGCCGAGCGACCCCGCCCGCTCGGCGATGGTCTGCACCGCGCTGCGCCGCTCGGCGTCGGACAGCTTGTCCCACCGGCTGGCCAGGGTGCTGGCGAAACCCTGCACCACGGTGATCGGAGTCCGCAGCTCGTGACTCGTGGTGGCGAGGAACAGGTCCTTGGCCTCCTCCAGCTCCTTCGCCGCGGTCACGTCGCGGAAGTCGACGACCCGCTCCTGTTTGCCGTCCAGCCCGTTGCACATCACCTCAAGCCAGCGCCCGCTGGGCAGCCGGTAGGTCAGCGTGGGCCCGCCGGGCTCGGGCACCGGGAACGGCGGCGGCTTGCCGGCAACCTCGTCCGCGGACATCCCGGTCAGCTTGTGCGCCGCCGGGTTCCACTGCCGGATCAGCCCGCCAGGGTCGAGCACGGCGATGCCGTCGGCGCTGGCGTCGATGACCGCCCGCTCGTGTGCGCGCTGCCGGACCACTTCCTCGAACGCCATGGCGTTGGTGAGCGCAACGCCGGCGTGCCCGGCCAGCAGCTCCAGCAGTTCCAGCTCGACATGCCCGACCTTGCGGTGGCTGTAGAGGGCGTAGAGGGCACCGTACGGGCGGTCCCCGATGTGTGACAGTGCCAGCGCGATGGTGTGCAGCCCCGTCAGCGCGGACCAGATCAGGTCATGGAAACCGCCCGCTTCGTCGGTAGCCATCATCACGGTCCGGCCCGACCGCAGCAGCTGGCCGACCAGGCTGGCGTCCAGATCGGCGGTGCGGCCGCGCAGGCTCGCCGGGAGCCCGTCCATGCTTACGAGGCGCAGCCGGTCCTCCTCGATGAGGACGAAGCCGCCCGCGTCTGCCCCGGTCAGCTGGCACAGGCTGGCGGCGATGCGGTCAAGCACCGCCTCCAGGTCGCGCTGGGCGGTCATGTCCGCGACGACGTCCCCGAGCTTGCGCACGACCCGGGCGCGCTGCGCCATGTAATTCCTGGCGGCCTGGTCAGCGCCGGTCCGGTGGCAGACGTTGACCCAGCCGATCACCTCCCCGGCCGGGTCCCGCAGCGCGCTGATGTCGATGCGCAGGTCGAGCAGGGTGCTGTCCTTGCAGGCGCGGCGGGTGGCGAAGGAGATCTGGCCACCGGCGCGGATGCGCTCCAGCACCGCGTTGTGCTCGGCCGCCAGTTCTTCCGGGATGATCGGCGGCTCAGTGCCGAGGACTTCGGCCGCGCTCCAGCCGAACATGCGCTCGGCGGCCGGGTTCCAGAGCAGGACGGTGCCGTCCGTGCCGAACGCGACGATCGCGTCGGCCGCGCTTTCCACAACAGCGCGTGCCGTCGCGTCCACCCGGTCCCGGCCGGCGGCCGCCCGTCGTTTTGCCACGTCTTCATCGTGCCATCGCCGGGCTGGCCCGGCCCGCCAAACACGGCCAGGCCAGCTGCCTAATGAACGCGCCAGGCCATGCCGGGATCGGCGGTGGAGCAGCTGAGTATCACGGCCTGAGTGCCGTCGGCGGTGCTGTCGTTGGGGTCGGCCAGGCAGCCGGACCCTGGGTTTTCCAGCATTGTCCCCGGGCCGTCCGGGTTGATCTGCCACTGCTGCGCCGAGCTGCCGTTGCAGGTGTGGAGGATCGCGTTGCTGGTGCCGACGTCCAGGCACTTGCCGTGAATCCGCACCGTGCCCCCGGGCTCGGCCACCCACTTCTGCTCGGCGCTGTTGTCGCAGGCCGATATGGCGATCTTGGTTCCGTTGGCGGTGCCGTTCCCGCTGTCGTCCAGGCACTTGCCCGGGATCCCGGACACGATCGGCCCGGCGGGCAGCAGCCATTTCTGGTTCGCGCCTCCCTGGCAGGACAAGATCTTCAGCTGCTTGCCGTTCGTGGTGCTGCTCCCCGGGTCGGTTAGGCACAGATGGGACCGCGGGTTGACCAGTTGCCCTCCGGTCTGGAGCTGCCACCGCTGCGCGGTGCTGCCGTTGCAGGTGTACAGGTCCACGAGGGTGCCGCTGGTGGCGCTCCGGACGCGCAGGCACTTGCCGTGGATCCGGATCGTGTCGTCCTTCACCACGGTCCACCTCTGCGCGGCGGAGCCGTTGCAGGTCCAGATGGCCACCTTGGTGCCGTTGGCGGTCTTGTTGCCGCTGTCGTCCAGGCACTTGCCGCCCAGGTTCAGGCGCACCGGCCCGGTCGGCCCGCTGTTCGGCGCCGCGGTCACGGTCCAGGTGAACGACGCCGATCCGGCCCCGCCAGAGCCATCGGCGGCGGTCACAACCGGGTGGTACGTGCCGGACTTATCGGGCCAGCCGCTGACCAGCCCCTTGCTGCTGACGGAAATCCCCGGCGGAAGCCCGGCGCCTGTAAACGCCGGAGCTTGGCCGGACGAGTCGCTGGCCATGAACTGCCGTCCGACGGTACTGCCCGCGACGGTGCCCTTGTCGGGCGCAGCCTGGTTGAGCCCGGTGTCTAGCAGGGTGATCATGGCCGGGTTGACCTGGTCGAGGTCGGTGTGACCAGCGGTCTGGATCCCGCTCACAGTCCCGATGCTGGTGTACTGCCAGAGATTCCACGTGCCCCAGCCAGCCGGCAGCGAAGGGCTCGAATTCGAGTAGTCGGCCGGCCACACCGGGGCCTGCCCGAACGCGGTGCTGCCGCCGGTGCACGTGCTCCACCAATCCTGCGTGGTATAGATCACCGGGAGCCAGCCGGTCTTGGCCTGGACCTCCGCGTTGAAGGCGGCGATCCAGCTCACCATCTGGGCCTCGCTGAGGCCATAGCAGACCCCGGTGGTGCCGTCGCCGCCGGGCAGCGGGCCGGCGTACGGGTCGTACTCGATGTCCAGCATGACCGGCATGGGCCCGGGCAGGGCGCTGATGAGGTCATCCGCCTGCACCTTCGGGTCGGCGGAGAACTGCGTCGTGCCACTGCTGCCGCCGTTCGGGATGGCGAACGCGTAGCCGATCGCGGTCAGGCCCGCGGCCTTCGCCTCGGTGAGGTCCGATGCTGCGTACGGGTTCGTGTAGTAGGCGCCCTCGGTGACCTTGACCGCCGCGAACTTGATGCCGGCCCCAGCGACCTGCTGCCAGTCGATCGGCCCGTTGTCGTGCTGATGGGACGCCACGTCCACGCCCTGAGCCGCGCCGTTGACCGGCCCGGCCGTTGCCGCCGCCTTGGCCCCGTTGATGACCGGGCCGCTGGCGCCGGCCGGGCCCGCGAGCTGGTGCAGCAGCCGCGGCGAGTGGGTGCTGCCGACGTTGGAGCGATGCGCCGAGTGCGTGCCGGCGGGGGACGTCGCCACGGCGGCTGCCCGGCCAGCGGCCGCGGCTAGCCGGCTGGCGGCCGCGGCCACCGCGGCCACCGCGGCCGCCGGCCCGTCATGGCGGGCCGTCACGGCGGGCGAGCTGTCGGTCACCGCCGCGGGCAGGACCACCACGCCGGTCGCCGCGAGGCCGGCCACCGCGGCGGCTGCTCCGAGTCCCCACACAGCCCGGCGCACCTGCGTCATGGCCCGCTCCTCGTCCCGCTGCCGGGCAGCGATCGTAAGTGATCAATGGCGTCGTTGGGCCGGCAAGCACCGCACCCGGGGGGAAACGACGCGGCTGGCCGGTCCGTTACGCCCAGGGCGGGCCCGCGTTTGGTTGAGCCCGTCACGTCCGCTACGCCCGCGCCCGGCCGAGCCCGTCACGCCAGGGCGCCGCGCGCGGTCGAGCAGGCGCTACTTGAGCAGCCGGGAGAGCCGGCGGTCGGCCAGCGGCTTGCCGCCCGTCTGGCAGGTCGGGCAGTACTGGAGCGCGGAGTCGGCGAAGGAAACCTCGCGTACGGTGTCACCGCAGACCGGGCAGGGCTGGCCCGCCCGGCCGTGCACGCGCAGGCCCGCCTTCTTCTCCGCCTTGAGCTCCCCGGCGGCCAGCCCGGCCGACCGGGCCACCGCTTCCTTGAGGGCGCTTCGCATCGCCGTATACAGCCCGGCGACCTCATCGGGGGTGAGGCTGGCCGCCAGCTTGAAGGGGGACATCTTCGCCGCGTGCAGCACCTCGTCGGAGTAGGCGTTGCCGATCCCCGCGATGATCTTCTGATCCCTGAGCACGCCCTTGATCTGGGTGCGGCGGCCCGCGAGCAGCCCGGCCAGCGTCTCGGCCGTGAAGGAGTCCGCCAGCGGGTCCGGGCCGAGCGAGGAGATCCCCGGCACCTGGGCGGGATCGTCCACGAGGTAGACCGCCAGCCGCTTGCGCGTGCCCGCCTCCGTCAGGTCGAAGCCGCTGCCGTCGCGAAGCCTGAGCCGGAACGCGAGCGGGCTCTTGCCGGGCCGGGGCGGCTTGTCGGGCAGGTCGTCCCGCCAGCGAAGCCAGCCCGCCCGGGCGAGATGGGTGATCAGGTGCAGTTCACCGGCCGGGCCCGACGCGACCGGAACCCCGTCCGCCGGCGTGATCACCAGGTCGAGGAACTTGCCATGGCGCCCGGCGCCGGTGATCTCCCGGCCCGTCAGTACGCCCAGATCGGGCTGGTACGTCTTGAGCACGGCGAACGAGGCGCTCGCGGCCCAGTCAATGATGCGGCCGACAGCCCGCTCGCGGAGGAAGATGGCAAGCGATTCGACCTCAGGTAGTTCAGGCACAAAACGATTCTGCCGTGTCCGGGCAATAGGTCCCGACCAGCGGGGCAGTAGGTCCTGATCAGGCAGTCCTGGCTGTATTAGTTGCTATAGCAAAACTAACATAGATTGCGGAAGTGTCCCTGCGCGCGGAGCATGGACCCATAAGGACGAGATGCCCATGGACCAGGCGGAGTCTTCGCCTCTTCCGGGCCAGCCCGACCGCCCGCGGCGGCCGGCCCGCAAAGAGGAGCCGGGACACGGCGCGGCCGACGCCCTCGACCATCCGGTCGTGGCCGGTTATGACGGCTCGCCGTCGAGCCGCCATGCGCTGGCCTACGCCGCGGGTCTGTCGCGGCGCCTCGACCGGCCGCTGCTGGTGGCCTACGTGTGCCCGCCGGGGGTCTACTGCGAGCCGCTGACCGGCCAGGTGATCGGCGCGATGCGGGACCGCTCGGAAACCGAGCGCTGGCTGCTCGCCGAGCTCGACGAGGTCTGCGACCGGACCGGCATCGAGGTACGCCTGGTCACCCGGCGCGGTAGCCCGGCGAGGGAGCTGGCCGCCACGGCCGACGAATCCGCCGCGGACGCACTCGTCATCGGCGCACCGGCGCACCGCTGGCATCAGGTGGCTGGCTCCGTCCCGGGCTGGCTGGCCCGGCACGCGCACTGCCCCGTCATCGTCGTGCCCTGACCCGGCCCTGCCGCCGTGCCCGGGCGGGGGGCGCACCGGTGGTGAGCGGCTTGTGGTCCCAAACAGGAGGCCGGTGGTGGGAAACTATGGCTTCCGGGGCACAGTGGCATGCCAAGCGCCGCATACTCGGGTTAGCGCGTGTGCCGTGGGTACATAGGCTCGGGCCAGGGTGCTGAGTGGGCGAGGAGGGATTTGAACCCTCACGTCCTTTCGGACACACGGACCTGAACCGTGCGCGTCTGCCGTTCCGCCACCCGCCCGGGC
>DAITAE010000166.1:0-8609 GCA_036824445.1 Streptosporangiaceae bacterium
CGGGAAAGGCTGAAGCCAGCGCCATCCGGGCTCTATCTGTGGATTTCCTGTGGAGAATCCGGGCTTACAGGGGGATAACTTCCGCTGAACTGTGGACAGTTTGTGGACGGCCAAAAAATCTTGAAATTGCTTGCCGGAACCTCTTGTGCGGCCCCACACGAAGGGCGTAGAAATCTCTCACCACCGAAAACGGGGACTACCCGGGGGGCACCCCGGACGCAAGGGGAACTGGGCAACTGGGACTTCGAGCGGGTTTCCGGCTTGGTGGTTGATCAAGCGGCCTGGACGCAGAGCATGAGATAGCGGTGTCCGGCGCTGCTAGATCGGGCGGGCCCCTCCATCTCATGCATGGAGGGGCCGTCTCTTATTGTGCCGGATTCGCCAGCAGGCGCCAGTAGCGACACGCCAGAGATTTAGTTGCCGCGCTTTGTCATCAGGCCGCCGGAACCGCCCCAGCGACCAGTTCGCCCGCCCGCCAGACCGCCGCGGCAAGGGGCACGCCGGGCCGGTAGGCCGGATAGGCATGAGATGGCGCATCAAGCAGGACCAGGTCCGCGCTGGCGCCCACACCGAGGTGACCGACATCGGCGCGGCGCAATGCCCGGGCCCCGCCCGCGGTCGCGGCCCACACCGCCTCCTGGGTAGTCAGCCCCATCTCCCGCACCGCGAGCGCGATGCACAGCGACATGCTGGAGGTAAAGCATGACCCGGGGTTGCAGTCGGTCGCGATCGCGACGGTCACTCCGGCGTTCAGCAGGCGGCGCGCATCCGGGTAGGGCTGCCGGGTAGAGAACTCCACACCGGGGAGCAGGGTGGCGACCGTGCCGCCAGCCGCCAGCGCGTCCACGTCCGCGCCGGTCAGGTAGGTGCAGTGGTCCGCAGAGGCGGCATCCGCCTCCACCGCGAGCTGCACCCCCGGTCCCGGGCCCAGCTGGTTGGCATGCACCCGCGCCTGCAGCCCCGCTGCCCGCCCGGCCGCCAGGATGGCACGCGCCTCGTCCGCGCCGAACGCTTCCCGTTCGCAGAACACGTCGATCCACCGGGCTTGCGGCGCGCATGCCGACAGCATCGGGCCGCACACCAGATCCACGTACGCACCGGGGTCGGCCTCGAACTCCGGCGGCACCACGTGCGCGCCAAGGAAGGTCACCTCGTCGGTGATCCCGGCGGCGGCCGCCACGCTGCGGCGTTCATCGTCGACCGTGAGCCCGTACCCGGACTTGCATTCCAGGGTGGTCGTCCCCTGGCGGAGCATCTCGCCGGCCAAGCGGCGCGCGTTGGCCCGGAGTCGCGCGTCGCTGGCCTTCCTGGTAGCGGCGACCGTGCTCTTGATGCCACCCGCCCCATAGGGCGTACCAGCCATCCGGGCGGCGAACTCGGCGCTGCGCTCGCCATCGAACACGAGGTGGGCGTGCGAGTCGACGAAACCGGGCAGGACCGCACGCCCCCCGCAGTCGGCTATGTGGTCGGCGGCGGGAGCCCGCGCCGCCGGGCCGGTCCAGGCCACCCGGCCGTCCTCGACCACCAGCGCCGCGTCGGCGATGGCCGCGAACGGGCCGGGCCCGGCGGGCCCGGCCCGTTCGCCGGCATCCGGCGCATTGGTGACCAGCTCGCGGATGTTGGTGATCAGCGTGCTCACGGTGCCACACGCTAGCCGTTATGCCGCCAATGTGCCGTGCCGGTGCCGGGCGCCGCCGTGGCCGGAGCGCGCCGGGTGAGCTCAGGCGAAGTCGCCGGGCGTGAACTCCTTGGGCTCGACCAGGACCAGCCAGTTGCCGGAGACGTCGCGCATGACGGCCTCCACGCCGTAGGGGCGGTCCGCCGGCTCCTGCAGGAAGGTGGCGCCCTCGGCGCTGAGCTCGGCGTAGGTCTTGCGGCAGTCGTCGACCCGGAGCCCGAGGCCGCCCATCTTGCCCGCTTCGAGCTGGCGCCGGATGAAGTCGGCCGCATCCTGTTCGAGCGGCGGCCCCGGCGTCATCAGGGTGATCTCGAGTTCGGGCTGACTGGGGTGGCCTACCGTGACCCAGCGGAGCCCTTCACCCATGGTGACGTCGGTGCGGGGCTCAAAGCCAAGGACGTCGACGTAGTAGTCGCGCGCCGCGTCCTGGTCGAGGCAGTAGACAGTGACAAGTGAGACATTTGTGATCATGTGGCGAGCCTAGGCCGGGCGAGCGGGCCGGGGCTTCTCTCAGATTGCGCTATCCGGTGCCGGCGCGTGCCCCGTCGTCCGCGCCGGGTCGAGCACTCCCCACAT
This sequence comes from Streptosporangiaceae bacterium, assembly GCA_036824445.1. Taxonomy (GTDB): domain Bacteria; phylum Actinomycetota; class Actinomycetes; order Streptosporangiales; family Streptosporangiaceae; genus UBA9676. Next base: position 2,255 of record DAITAE010000166.1, read on the forward strand.
GAACAGGTAGCAGCCCGGGACGTGCGGCCCACCCTGGGCCGCCCAGCGGTCGCGATAGGCGGTGGGGCACTCGCCAACCAGCTGAGTGAAGCGTGATGAGAACGACCCGAGGCTGGAGAACCCGACCACCATGCAGACTTCGGTCACCGTGAGGTTGGCGGCGCGCAGCAGGTCCTGGGCCCGCTCGATGCGCCGGCGGGTGAGGTAACGGATCGGGGTCTCCCCGTACGTCGCCTCGAAACAGCGGGCGAAGTGGAACTTGGAGACCCCAGCGACCGCCGCGAGCTGATCCAGATCCAGCGCGCGGGAGTAGTGCCGGTCGATGTGGTCGCGCGCGCGGCGCAGGAAGGGCAGCAGCGGCTCGGCCACCATCCGCGTCGCGGTCCCGGTCATTTCATGAGAATACGCAGCGGTGCCGACATCAGGAGATGAGCAGGCGGGCACCGACGCGAGGCGAGCGGATGCCGCTCGCGGCGGGCCGGTCAGGCGACCTGGATGGAACGCTTGGCGAGGCCGAACCAGAAGCCGTCGATGACGGTCTGCGCGCCCGTCAGGTCACCGGAAGCCGCGCCCAGGGTGACGAACAGCGGCGCGAAATGCTCGGTTCGCGGGTGCGCCTGCCGGGCGGCAGGGGCCTTGTGCTGGAAGTCGAGTAGCGCGTCGATGTCGCCATGCGCGAGCGCATCGGCGCCCCAGTGATCGAACTCGGACATCACCGTGGAGACCGAGCCGTCTATGCTCATGGCCCGCAGGTTGTGCGTGAAGAAGCCGCTGCCCACGATGAGGACGCCCGCATCCCGGAGCGGCGCGAGCTTGCGCCCGACCGCGAAGAGCCGCTGCGGGTCGAGGGTGGGCATCGAGACCTGCAGCACCGGGACGTCGGCATCGGGATACATCTCTACCAGCGGCACGTACGCGCCGTGGTCGAGGCCGCGCTCGGGTATGTCCTGAACTGGCATGCCGACCGCGCCCAGCAGCTTGCGAACGTCCGCTGCCAGCCCGGGCGCGCCGGGCGCCGGGTAGGTGACCTGGTAGTACCCGTCCTCGAAGCCCCAGAAGTCATAGACCAGCGGCACTGTGGTGGTCGCGCCGATAGCGAGCGGTGCCGACTCCCAGTGTGCGGAAACCATGAGCACGGACGCGGGCCTGGGGAGCGTGCCGGACCAGTCGGCGAGCTGCCTGGTCCACAGCGCATCGTCTGCCAGCGGCGGCGTTTTGTGGCTCAGGTAGATCGCGGGCATCCGGCCAGCCGTGCCCTCGCCGACCGTCGGGGTGGCGGCTTCCCGGGTGGTGGCTCCTCCTCGGGTTGTGGTTGCATCCGGGGTGGCTGCTCCCGCCGTGTACTCGCCAGACATCGTGTGCCTCCTGCCGCCGAACCAAGCCGCTTGGTTCCGGAAACAGTTCAAATTCAAACTACATTCCCGGCACCCTGTCCGCCGCCCGAGCTAGTTTAAATTTGAATCATGATCGGTAGGCTGGGGCGGTGACAGGCGAGTCGCCCTGGCTGGACGATGCGGAAATGGCCGCCTGGCTCGCCTTCCTGGAGGTCAGCCACCGGCTGGACCGCGCCATCGAGCAGCAGCTGAGGCGGGACGCTGGCCTCTCCCACGCACAGTACGAGGTTCTCGCCCGGCTGGACGTCGCCGGCGGACAGCTGCGGATGAGCCAACTGGCCGATGTGATCATCGTGTCCAGGAGCGGCCTGACGTATCAGGTCACCCAGCTGGAGCGGGCCGGGCTGGTCCGCCGCGAGAAGGACGCCGACGACGAGCGCGGCGTCCTCGCCGTGCTGACCAGCGCCGGAAAGGCCGCACTGCACCGCGCCGCTCCCGGGCACGTCCGGGTGGTGCGCCACTACCTGATCGACGCCCTCACGCCCGCGCAGCGATCGGCGATCGCCGAGGGCCTGGCCACCGCCCGCGACCGCCTCCGCTGATCCAGTGCCCCACGCCTATGAGCCTCACGAGGGAGAACGCAGCCTCATGATCACCCGGGAGGAGCAATTCACAGCCTGGCCGAGGCCGGCCGGGACCCAGCATCGCGTGTCATGGGGAGCTGAGCGGGCCGATCGCGGCGGCGAGCTCGGCTGGGACGTCCACCAGCAGGTGCCTGCCGTCGCGCACCACGTCCCGCCCGCCGACCACCACGTCGCGCACGTCCGCCGCCGTCCCAGCGAAGATCACCGACTCCAGCGCGGTGGCCTCGGCCGCGCCGGCCAGGCGCGGGGTGTCCAGCGCCACGGTCACCAGGTCGGCGAGTGCCCCCGGGGCGATCTCCCCCGCCTCCGGCCAGCCGAGGCAGGCGTGCCCGGCCACTGTGGCCGCCCTGGCCAGCGCCTCGGCGCCGAAGTTGCCGCGCTGCCCGGTGATCAGCCGCTCCCCCAGCTCCACCCGGCGCGCCTCCTCCAGCAGGTCGACCACGGCGTGGCTGTCGCTGCCCAGGGTCAGCGGAGAGCCCGCGGAGGCCAGCGCGCGGGCCGGCCCGATACCGTCCGCAAGATCGGCCTCGGTGGTCGGGCACATGCACACCACGGTCCGGCTCCCGCCGAGCACCTCGATGTCGTCCCCGGTGAGGTGCGTCGCGTGCACCATCGTCGAGCGGGGCCCGAGCGCCCCGGCCCGGTCGAGCAGCCGCGTGGGCGTGAGGCCGTGCGCGGCCAGGGTTGCCTGGTTCTCGGCGGCCTGCTCGGACAGGTGGGCGTGCAGCGGCGCGCCGTAGGCGTGGGAGCAGGCGATGACCGGGTGCATGTGCCCCGGCGGCACCGCGCGCACCGAATGGATCGCGACCCCGAGCCGGGCGTGCGCGGCGAGCATGCCGTGCCGGTCGGCCCCGAGCGCGTATACCCGCTGCGCCCACTGGTCGCCGTCGCCGTCGCCGAACCGCAGTTGCGGGCCCGCCAGCGGCTCCAGGGAGCCATCGGTGCCCAGCCCTCCGGCCAGGTAGCACGTGTCGATCAGGGTGATCCGGACGCCCGCCTGCGCCGCCGCCTCGATCAGCGCCCGTCCCATCTGGTTCGGGTCGGCGTAGGGCACGCCGCCGACGCCATGGTGCAGGTAGTGGAACTCGCCCACACAGGTGATCCCGGCCTGCGCCATCTCCGCATAGACGGCCCGCGCCAGCGCCAGGTAACTGTCGGGTTCCAGCAGCGAGGCCACCTGGTACATCCGCTCTCGCCAGGTCCAGAACGTTCCCTGCCCCGCCTGGACAACGCCGCGGAGGGCGCGGTGGAACGCGTGGGAATGGGCGTTGGCCAGGCCCGGCAGGGTGAGCCCGGGCAGGCGCACGGTTCCCGCGGGGACATCGCCCGCGCGGACGTCCGGCCGCACTGAGACGAAGCGCTCGCCGGCCGCCTCGATGAGCACGGCCGACCGCACCCCGCCGGCGGGAAGCCACGCCAGGTCGGCATGCCACCGCCGCACCGTGTCCCCGGTCATCGGCATGCCAGATCCTCCAGCACGGCGGCGAGCGCCAGCACGCCGGACGCGCAGTCGGCCGGCTCAGCGTGCTCGGCGGGCGAATGCGAGACGCCGGTCGGGTTGCGCACGAACAGCATCGCGGCCGGTATCCGCGCCGCCAGCACCCCCGCGTCATGGCCCGCGCCGGTCGGCAGCACCGGCGCCCGGATGCCCCGCGCCGCCAGTGACGACGCCAGCCGCTCACGCAGGCCCGGATCGAATCCCACGGCCGGCGTGACCGACTCGGGCCCCGCCCGCAGTTCCACCTGGTGGCTGGCCGCCGCCTCCCGTGCGGCAGTCAGCACCTGGTCGACCACCGCCCGCAGGACCCGCTCGTCCGGGGCGCGGGCGTCCAGCCAGGCGCTCACCCGCGCGCTGACTGCGTTGACCGCGCCGGGCTCGGCGATCACCCTGCCGATCGTGGCGAGCGCGCCGCAGGAGGCAGCGGCCTGCCGGGCGGCGAGCGCCGCGGCGGCGAAGGGCAGCATCGGGTCACGCCGGTCGGCAAGGGTGGCCGTGCCCGCATGGTCGGGCCGGCCGGCGAAGTCGAGCCGCCACCGCCCGTGCGGCCAGATCTGCTCACCGATCCCGATCGCCGCGTCCAGGTCTGCCAGCGCCCGGCCCTGCTCGACGTGGAGTTCCACGTAGGCGCCGATGGCCGCGAGCAGGTCGTCATCGGGGCCGATGTCCTGCGGGTCGTGCCCGGCCGCGGCCATCGCCTCGGCCAGGGTGATCCCGGCGGCGTCCGGCAGCGCCCGGGCCGTTCCCGGGTCGATCGCACCGGCCAGCAGCCGGCTGCCCAGGCAGGCGACCCCGAACCGGGCGCCCTCCTCCTCGCTGAACGCCGCGATCCCCAGCGGGCGGACGGGGACGTGGCCGCGCTCGCGCAGCATGTCCACCGCGGCGAACGAGGACACGATGCCAAGCGGGCCGTCGAAGGCGCCGCCGTCCGGCACCGAGTCCAGATGGCTGCCGGTCACCACCGCCTTGGCGCCGACGGGTACCCCGGCACTACCCGGGGGACCGGGCGGGCCGGCCGGGCCGGGAGAGCCGGGAGAGGCGGGAGAGCCGACCGGGGCCGGCGGGTCCCACCACGCCCAGAGATTGCCGTTGCGGTCGGTGAGCACCCGGAGGTCACGTTCTGCAGCTGCCTGGGTGAACCACGCCCGGCACGCGGCGTCATCCGGCGTCCAGGAGAACCGCCGGTACCCGCCGGACTGCCCGTCGCGGCCGATTGGCAGCAGCGACTCCCACAGCGCGGCGAAGCTCACGGCGGCGTCCTGCGTCACAGCTCGCCCGCGGCCTCGCTCATCGGCACCCGCACCCCTCGTTCGGCCGCCACCTCGGCCGCCTCCTCGTAACCGGCGTCCACGTGCCTGATCACACCCATGCCCGGGTCGTTGGACAGGACCCGTTCCAGCTTCTGCGCGGCCAGCGGCGTGCCGTCGGCGACGCAGACCTGGCCGGCGTGGATCGATCGCCCTATGCCGACCCCGCCGCCGTGGTGGACGCTCACCCAGGACGCTCCGGAGGCGGTGTTGACCAGCGCGTTCAGAATCGGCCAGTCGGCGATCGCGTCCGAGCCGTCGGCCATCGCCTCGGTCTCCCGGTAGGGGGAGGCGACCGACCCACAGTCGAGGTGATCCCGGCCGATCACGATCGGTGCCGCGATGTCCCCGCGCGCGACGAGCTCGTTGAAGCGCAGGCCGGCCAAGTGCCGCTCGCCGTACCCGAGCCAGCAGATCCGGGCCGGTAGCCCCTGGAAGTGCACCTTCTGCCCGGCCATCCGGATCCACCTGGCGAGCGCCTCATTGGCCGGGAACAGGTCGAGGACGGCCCGGTCGGTGGCCGCGATGTCGGACGGCTCCCCCGACAGCGCCGCCCACCGGAACGGCCCCTTGCCCTCGCAGAACAGCGGCCGGATGTAGGCGGGCACGAACCCGGGGAACGCGAACGCGCGTCCGTACCCGGCCAGCTCGGCCTCGCCGCGGATCGAGTTGCCGTAGTCGAACACCTCCGCGCCCACATCCTGGAACCCGACCATGGCCTCCACGTGGGCGGCCATCGACTCCCTGGCCCGCGCGGTGAACCCGGCCGGATCCTCGGCCCGCAGCGCCGGCATGTCCTCGAAGGCCACCCCGCGCGGCAGGTAGGTCAGCGGGTCGTGGGCCGAGGTCTGGTCGGTGACCACGTCGATCGCGGCGCCACGGGCGAGCAGCGCGGGCAGCACGTCGGCGGCGTTGCCGAGCAGCCCGATCGACAGCGCCTCGCCCGCGTCCCTGGCAGCCTCCGCCCGGCGCAGCGCGTCGTCGAGATCGTCGGCGGCCACGTCACAGTAGCCGTACTCGATCCGGCGGGCGATCCGGGACGCGTCGCATTCCACGCAGATCGCGACCCCGCCGTTCATCGTCACCGCCAGCGGCTGCGCCCCGCCCATCCCGCCGAGCCCGGCGGTCAGCGTGACCGTGCCGGCCAGCGACCCGCCGAACCGCTTGGCGGCGACGGCGGCGAACGTCTCGTAGGTGCCCTGCAGGATGCCCTGGGTGCCGATGTAGATCCACGACCCGGCGGTCATCTGGCCGAACATGGTCAGCCCCAGCGCCTCCAGCCGCCGGAACTCGTCCCAGGTGGCCCACTGCGGCACCAGCAGCGAGTTGGCGAGCAGGACCCGCGGCGCCCACTCATGGGTGCACATGACCCCCACCGGCTTGCCGGACTGCACCAGCAGCGTCTCGTCCGCGGCCAGACTTTGCAGGGACCTAACGATGGCGTCGTACGCGGCCCAGCTGCGGGCGGCGCGGCCCGAGCCGCCGTAGACGATGAGCTGGTCGGGATGTTCTGCCACCTCGGGGTCGAGGTTGTTCATGAGCATCCGCATGGCCGCCTCCTGCGGCCAGCCC
>DAITAE010000167.1:0-8601 GCA_036824445.1 Streptosporangiaceae bacterium
GTCACCCCGGTGACGGCGACCGCGCTGGTCACGCTCGCGCTGCTGGGCGTCCGCGACCGCGCGCTGACCCTGGGCCAGGTGCGCGGCGTCCTGGAACCGTTGCGCGCCTACCTTGCCGAACGTGGGCTGCCGCATTCGGGCGGCGTGCTCCAGACCTCCGGCGGCGTGCGCCGGGTGCTCGACGCGCTGGCCCAGCAGAACGTGGTCACCATCTACACCGGCGGGGAGGAGCCGGTGTACGCGATCGAACGGGGCCAGCACCTGGTCGCGGCGTTCTACCGCAACAGCGCCATTCACCACTTCATCGACCGGGCGGTGGCGGAGCTCGTTTTGCTGAGAAAACCCGAGGATCGCTGGGACGAGGCGATACGGCTGCGTGACCAGCTGAAGTTCGAGTTCTTCTTCCCGGACAAGGCGACCTACCGGGACGAGCTCCGCGCCGAGCTCGGGCGGATGCACCCGAGCTGGGAGACGGTAGCCAATGGGCGCGCGGTGCTGGAGCGCTCGCGGGTCCTGGTGGCCAGCCGGGTGCTGCGGTCGTTCCTGGACGCGCAGCTCGTGGTCGCCGAACGGCTCGCCGCGCGGGCTCCCGGCCGGCCGATCGCGGACTCCGAGTTCCTCGACGAATGCCGCGGCGTCGGCCAGCAGATGCTGCTGCAGGGGCGGCTGCACGGGCCGGAGTCGCTGTCGCGGGAGCTGTTCTCCAGCGCGCTGAAGCTCGCCGCGAACCTGGACCTGATCGGCCCCGGCGGCGAGGAGCTGACCGCGAGCAGGCAGGCCTTCGCCGCGCGGCTGCGCGATGAGGTGGAGCGGCTGATCGTGATCGACGAGATCGATGCGGCGAGCCGACGGGAGGCGGTCGGTGTCGAACCCTAGCCAGTCTGTGGCCGAGCTGTGGTCGGAGGAGCAGCTGCTCGCCGACGTCGAGGCCGGGCCGGAGGGCCCGCGGGTCGGGGCGTTCGTCGACTTCGACGGGACCCTGATCGACGGGTACTCGCTGGCCGCGTTCGCCCGGTATTACCTGCGGTCGGGGCAGATCGCGCCGGCCGACCTGGGGCAGCTGCTGCTGACCGGCCTGCGCGGCGTGACCACCGAGGAGGACTTCGAGCGGCTCACCACGCTGAGCATGCGGGTCTGGGCCGGGCGCAGCGAGGACGAGCTCACCGAGCTGGGGGAGCGGCTGTTCGTGCAGGGCATCTCCGGCTCGCTGTACCCGGAGGGGTGGCGGCTGGTCGAGGCGCACCGCCGGGCTGGGCACACGGTCGTGCTCGCCTCCTCGGCCACCCGGTTCCAGGTCGAGCCGGCGGCCAGGGCGATGGGCGTCGAGCACATCCTGGTGTCGCCGGTGGAGATCGTGAACGGCATCGCCACCGGCCGTCCCGGCGGGCCGCTGCTGTGGCGGGCGGGCAAGGCCGAGTCGGTCGGCGCGTTCGCCGCCGAACACGACATCGACCTGACGGAAAGCTACGCCTACTCCAACGGCGACGAGGACGTGCCGTTCCTGCAGACGGCGGGGCGGCCGCGGGCCGTCAACCCCGGCCGGGGACTGGAGATGGCGGCGCGGCTCCATGGATGGCCGGTGGCCCGGTTCCGCTCCCGCGGTCGGCCCGGGATGGTCGATCTCGCCCGCACGGCGGCGGGGCTGGCCGGGATGTTCGGCGGCTTCACCGTGGGCGCGGCGCTCGGGGCGGTCACGGGTTCCCGGCGGGAGGCCGTCGACCTCGGCACCACCCTGGCTGGTGAGCTGGGCAGTGTGCTGGCCGGGGTCCGGCTGGACGTCCGCGGCGCCGAGCACCTCGCGACCCGGCCCGCCGTCTTCCTGTTCAACCACCAGAGCCAGCTGGACGTGCTCATCCTGGCCAGGCTGCTGCACGGCGGGTTCACCGGCGTGGCGAAAAGGGAGCTGTCCCGCAGCCCGGGGTTCGGGCTGATGTTCCGGCTCGCCGACGTGGCGTTCGTGGACCGGCACGACCACGCTCAGGCGGTCAAGGCGCTCCAGCCGGCCGTGCAGAAGCTGCGTGATGGCATCTCGCTGGTGATCGCGCCGGAGGGCACCCGGTCGGCGACCCCGGCGCTAGGGCCGTTCAAGAAGGGCGCCTTCCACGTCGCGATGCAGGCGGGGGTGCCGATCGTGCCGATCGTCATCCGCAACTCCGGCGAGCTGATGTGGCGCAGCGCGCGGACGATCCACTCGGGCACGGTCCAAGTCGTGGTCCTTCCCCCTATCCCCACGACCGGCTGGCTGGCCGAGGACCTCGATAAGCACGTGGATGAGGTGCGGGGGCAGTACCTGGCGACGCTGGCGAACTGGCCGGGTAGCGGCTCCGGGGCGGTGAAGGCCACGGCGCTGGCTGACCCCGCGCCGCCCGTGGCGGCGCCGCTGGAATGGGGCTCCGCCACCCAGATGAACCCGCTGGAAACGGCCATGTGGCGCGCGGAGTCCGCTGACCCGCGGCTGCGGGTCAACGTCAGCCTGCTCGAGCTGCTCGACCCCGCCCCCGACTGGGATCGGCTGCTTGCCGCGCACGAGTGGGCCACCCGGATGGTGCCGCGGATGCGGCAGCGCGTGGTGGAGCCGGCGTTCGCGCTCGGCACGCCGGTGTGGGCGCCGGATGCCGGCTTCGATCTGTCGTGGCACGTCCACCGCGTCCGGCTGGCCGCCCCCGGCTCGGTGCGCCAGCTGCTGGACGTTGTGCAGGAATTCGCCGCCGCGCCGTTTGATCGCGGCCGGCCCTTGTGGGCGGCGCTGTTCGTGGAGGGCCTGGCCGGCGGGCGGGCCGGGTACGCGGTCAAGAGCCATCACAGCGTCACCGACGGGCTCGGCGCGGTGCAGCTGATGGTGCGGCTGCACAGCCGCAGCCCCGAGCACGACCCGCACCGGCCCGAGCCGCCGGTCCCGTCGGCGGACGGCGGGGCGTCGCGGCTGGGGGTGTTCGCCGGACAGGTCGCGGGCGCGGCCCGGTCCGTGCCTTCGGCGGCGCTGCGGCAGGGCGCCGGGGTCGCGGGCGCGCTGACCCGGCCATGGGAGACGGTCTCACGGACGGCGGATACGGCCACGCGGGCTGCGGGGCGCGCGGTGGGCGCCACCCGCTGGGTGGGCCAGAGCGCGGCCCCGCCGGCCGGCTCGGCTCTGCTGGCCACGCGCGGCGGCGGCTGGCACTTCGAGATTGCCGACGTGCCGCTGGCCGACCTCAAGGCCGGGGCGAAGGCGGCCGGTGGCTCTTTGAATGATGGTCTGCTGGCCGCGGTGATCGGCGGGTTCCGCCGCTACCACGAGCGGTTCGGCGCTTCGCTCGACCGGCTCAGCGTGGGGTTCCCGATCAGCTTGCGCAACCAGGACGACCCGCAGGGCGGTAACAGATTTACGGGCGCCAGGTTCGCCGCGCCGATGGCCGAGCGGGACCCGGCGGCCAGGATCGCGGCCGTCAGGCAGTTCGTGCTGGCCGCGCGGGCGGCCAGCGGTGCCACGGCCGACACCGTGACGACGGCGCTCGCCCCGCTGGTCGGCTGGCTGCCCGCGCCGCTGGTCAGCGTCGTCTCGGGCCGGCTCACCAGCACGAACGACGTCCAGGTGTCCAGCATCCCCGGGGTGCCCTACCCGGTGTACGTCGCGGGCTCGCGGATTACGCACATGTACCCGTTCGGCCCGCTGCCCGGGTGTGCCGCGATGATCACCTTGATCTCGCACGACGGGACCTGCTGCATCGGCATCAACAGCGACACGTTGGCGATCACCGACCCCGGCGGGCTGGTTGAGGACCTCCAGGCCGGGCTGGACGAGGTGGTGGCGCTCAAGGTCTGAGGGAGCGCTGCGTCGCTGGCCCGTGTCTTTGACGCGGGCGCTGCGTGGCTGGCCGGTGCCCTCCGGCGCTGGCGCTACGCGGCTACCCCGGGTACCAGATCACGCGGGGGTCGTCCGGCGCGCGCTGGTAGCTCCATGCCGCGTCGGCCATGCGCTCCAGGTCGTACCGCGGCCGCCAGCCGAGCAGGAACTTGGCCTTGGCGTTGTCGAGCCAGGTCGAGTGGTAGGGGGTCCGGACGCCGACGGTGGGCACGCCGCGTGACTTTGCCAGGTGGGCGCCGAGCTCGCCGTAGTCGACCGGCTCGTCCATGCAGATGTTGAACGTCTGCCGGCGCGCCGCGGGGTTGTCGATCGCCAGCAGGATCGCGTCGGCGAGGTCGTCGACGTGGACGAAGTTTCGCTTGACCGGGCGGCCCTCCTCGTCGAGCATCACCGGGATGGTGCCGCTCGCGACATAGGCGTCGGCCTGCTCCGCGCCCACCAGGTCACGCCACCGCGGGCCGCCGAACACGTCTTCCCCGAACGACAGCTGGTACCTGAAGTCGTCTTTCTCCATCACCCACGGCGCCCGCAGGCAGCAGACGTTCAGGTCGTACTGGATCCCGTACTGCTCGACCATCACCTCCTCCAGCACCTTGGACAGCGCGTAGCAGCCCGGGTAGGCGCTGTGCGGCTGGGTCTCGGTCACCGGCACCGGGTGCGGGTAGAAGAAGTGGCCCATCCCGGCGTCCCCGCCCATGAGGATGAACTGCCGGAACGCCGGGCTCGCCCGGCAGGCCTCCAGCAGCCAGAACAGGCCCTTGACCGCGACGTCCATGATCGTCTCGGGTGTTTCCTTGCTGGTGGCCAGGTGCAGCACGTGCGTCACGCCGTCCGCCGCCCGGTCGGCGGTCTCGCGCCGGTCGATCGACCCGGTCACGACCTCGACGCGCGGGCCGGCGTCGAGGGCCCGGTTGTGGCATAGCGCCCGGACCGTGAATCCGGTGAAACGGTCGTCGCTGGATGAGAGCAGCCTGCCGATGAACGCCTGGCCGACCTTGCCGGTCGCGCCGGTGACCAGGATCCGCTGCATGTCCGTCACGACCCCAAGTATGAACGGCGGTCCCGGCTCCGGTTGCCGGGCTAGGGCACACTGGCGTGGTGGACGCCGAGGTTGTAGTGATCGGAGCGGGTGCGCTCGGCCTGAGCACCGCTCTGCATTGTGCGCTGGCCGGCCGGTCGGTCGCCGTCGTGGAACGGTCGACCGCGGGCTCGCAGGCATCGGGGCGCGCCGCGGGGCTGTTCAAGTCGGTGCAGGCCGACGAGCTGCGGACCATGCTGGCACGGCGCAGCATCGAGAAGGCGATCAGCTTCGCCGACTGGGCGGGCGTGCCGCTGGATGTGGCCAGGCCGGGAAGCTTTCTGATCGCGCGGACCGCCGGTCATCGTGAGCTCCTGCGCTGGGAGCTGGCCCAGTCGGTGCGTTGGGGCGCCGACGTGCGCGAGGCGAGCCGGGCCCAGCTGGCCGGCGCCCTCGGCTACTACCGGGCGGCCCGCGAGGAGTTCGCGCTGTGGTGCCCCGAGGACGTCTATATCGAGGAGCCGGCCAGCCTGGTGCGGGCGTACCTGGAGGCCGGGCGGCTGCACGGGGCGGTGCTGCTGGAGAACGAGCCGGTCATCGGGATATCGGTGACGGGAGGCCGGGTGGCCGGGGTCGAGACGGCCGCGCGGTCGATCGCCGCGCCGGTGGTGGTGGACGCGGCGGGCGGCTGGGTGCGGCAGGTTGCCGGGCTGGCCGGCGCGTGGGTACCGGTCGCCCCGGTCCGGCACCAGCTGCTCATCACCGCGCCCGCGCCCGAGGTGGACCCGGCCGACCCGATCACCAGAGTGGTCGACGCCGCCGTGTACCTGCGCCCGGCCCGCGGCGGGCTGATGGTGGGCGGGTTCGAGGCCGATCCGCTGCCCGCTGACCCGCGGGAGCATGCGGCCTCGTTCACGACCGACGATCTGCCGCTCGACCTCGGCGTGCTGCGGGCCCTGGCGGACCAAGTGGCGGCGGAGGCCCCGGTTGCCGCGAGCGCCCCGGTCGCCGACCACCGCGGCGGGTTGCTTACGATGAGCCCCGATGGCCGGTTCGTCGCCGGGCCCGTGCCCGAGCTGACCGGGCTCTGGGTGGTCAGCGGGTGCAACGGGTCGGGGTTCTCCTCATCGCCCGCGCTCGGCGAGGCGCTGGCCCAATGGATCACCGGCGGCGCAGCGCCATCGGGCATGACGGCGCTGGCGCCGGGCCGGTTCAGCCCGCTGCCCGACGATGTGCTGGTCACACGGGGGCTGTGGGAGTACGCCCACTTCTACGATCCGGTCGGCAACGGCCCCGGGCGCTAGGCACGGGCCGCGGCGAGTTCGGTCACGGCGGCGCGGGAGATGGCGAGGGCGTCCGAGGCGACCGTGATCAGGCTGCAGCCCTCGTCGCGGTACCGCCGGGCGGTTGCACCGTCGGTGGCGTGAATGCCGACCGGCTTCCCGGCCGCGGCGCACGCGGCGCGGATCCGTTCCAGGGCCGGCTTCAGGACCGGGTCGTCCGGGTCCAGCGGGCTGCCAAGCGAGTAGGACAGATCCCGGGGCCCGACATAGATGCCGTCCACGCCGTCTTCGGCCAGCGTCGCTTCCAGGTCCGCGACCGCCTCCGCCGATTCGGCCATGATGATGCAGAACGGTTCGCCAACGCCGGTCATCGCCCCGCCACCGGACCGGTACCCGGCCGGGGGGTAGCGGCAGGCGCGGGCGGCCTCGCGGGCGTGGGCCGCGGAGTTGACGTTGGGCACGATCACGCCCTCGCAGCCGAGGTCGAGCGCGCGCCCGATGTCGGCCGGGTGCGCGTGGCGGACCCGGCCGATGGGGGTCGCGCCGGCCAGCCGGATCGCGGTGGTCAGCCCGGGCAGGTCATGCTCGGTCGCGCCGCCGTGCTGCAGGTCTACCACCACGTAGTCGACTCCCGCGGTAGCCAGGAGCCGGACGCTGAGCGGCGAGGGAATCGTGCACCAGGCCCCATAAAGCGTTTCCCGGGCCGTCAACTGTGCGCGGAACGTCGAAGCCGGAGACATGGGCCAAGCCAACCACACGCGCCAGCGCCGCCAGCCGCGTTCAGCGTGGCGCAAGTCTCCGCGGAGATGTCAGACCGCCGGGGGCGGGCAGCCGAGCGCGTCGAGTTCGGCGCGTCCTTCCGCCTCCCTGCCTGGCATCAGCAGGAGCGTGACCGCCCGCTCGAACCGGGCATCGAGGTGCTCCCAGCCCGTGACCGACTCCTCCAGGGAGTCGATGTTCCCCGGGCGGCGGCCGGCGGCGCGGGCCAGGCAGGCAGCGGCCCACCGGTTCTCGCCAGCGGCCGGTGCGGCGCGGGCCAGGCGGTCCGCCGCATCCGGCACGCCCTGGATCACCGCGGCCTCGGCCGCGATGGCGAGGGCGAAAGAGTCGTATTGCAGGTGGCGGGCGCCGAACCAGGGACGCGACCCGATCCCGAGGCCCGCGGTGGCACCGGCCGCCTGTTCGACGTTGCCCCGGTGGAGGGCGATGCGGGCATCGGCGAAGGCCGCGAAGCCGGCCAAGCCCCGGTTCGCCGCCGGGTCACCGCGTGAGGTGATCTCGCTGACCCGGGCGCGCCAGACACGACAGCCCTCCTCGTCGCCCCGCAGACCGTGGGCGAGGACCGCGGCGTAGCCGGCCGGGGCGAGCCAGGAGGAGGCTGGCCTGCCTTCGCGCTGCCACGAGTCCCACATGACGGCCGCTTCGCTGAGGGCCTCGTCGAACTTGCCCTGCAGCACGAGCGGGACTATGGCCATGCCGAGCGTCGTGTGCCGCCCGACCACGATCGAATCACCTTGCCCGCGCCGGGCCGAGGCAAGGGCCGCGGGCAGCTCCCCGGCGACCGCGGCGCTGTCGGCGGCCGTGTGAATGGTGTCCACGATCTCGGCGCCGGTGCACGGATCGTGCCGGGGCAGCCGGTCGACCAGCACGGCGCGTTCCTGGATGAGCCGGTAGCTCAAGCGGAGCTGGCCGGCCTCTGCGGCGGCCGCGGCGGCCGCGGCCAGCGCGCCGCTGATCAGCACCGGGTCGCCGGAGCGCCGCGCGGCGGCCAGGGCCTCGGCAGCCAGCGCGGGGTCGGGCGACTCCTTCTCCGCACGTGCGTTCCACGCCCGGGCCGCCGCCATCAGCGCAGCCACCGCGGGCTCGCCCCGGGGCGCGGCCCGTTCCGCCGCCGCGAGCAGATCGCGGAGACGGTCATGGGGCACCTCGTCGGAAAACGATGCCGCGAACCGGTCGGCCACGGTCACGGCGTAAGCGAGGGCGGCGGCCCGGGCACCGTCGTCGCCGGCCGCTGATGCCCGGTCGGCCGCCTCCAGCAGCAGGCCGAACGCGGTATCGCCGCGGCCCGTGGCCAGCGCGACATCCGCGGCCGCCCGCAGGTCCGCCGCGGCCTCTCCGGCATCGGGAGCCCGGGCAGCGGCGGCTCGGTAGTGCCCGAGCGCCTCGACCAGGAAGCGCCTGGCATAGACGAGGTGGCCCAGGCTGCGGGCCAGGCGGTGACCCAGCCCGTCCGGGCCCGCGCCGGCGGCGGCGCCGAGCGCGGCCCGCAGGTCGTCGGCCACCTGGTCGAAGCCGGCCCGCCAGTCCTGGTCGGCCTCGGCGCTGCCCTCGAGGCCGGCGGCGGTTTCCGCAGCCCAGCGCAGTTGGCGTTCCCTGGTCGCGGCCTCCTCGCCGCTGGCCGCCAGCTGCTCCAGCGCGTAGGCGCGCACGGTCTCCAGCATGCGCCACCGGCCGCC
>DAITAE010000688.1:0-2372 GCA_036824445.1 Streptosporangiaceae bacterium
GGGCGCTGCGGCGCCGCCGGCGAGCACCGCCCAGGTCGCCTGACCGCTCAGGTCGCCTGGCCGCCCGGGCCGCCTGACCGCCCGGGTCGCCTGACCGGCCGCGTCCGGGCCCGTCATGGGCGATGATGAGGGCATGCGCGCAGTAGTCGTGAACGAGTGCGGCGGGCCCGACGTCCTGACCGTCGCTGACCGGGAGGCCGCACGGCCCGGGCCCGGCCAATTGCTGGTGGACGTGGCCGCCGCCGGAGTCAACTACATGGACATTTACCAGCGGGAAGGTCGGCCTCCCTACGGCCGTGACCTGCCGTTCGTGCCCGGCGGCGAGGGCGCGGGAACGGTGGCCGCGTTCGGACCGGGCACCGAGGGCTTCGCCGTGGGCGACCGGGTCGCATGGGCCAGTGCGCCGGAATGCTACGCCGAGCAGGCGATTGTCCCTGCGACGTCCGCCGTCGCCATCCCCGACGGGATCGAGACCCAGGTCGCCGCGGCCGTCATGCTCCAGGGCATCACCGCCCACTACCTCTGCCATAGCACCTACCCGGTCGCCCCCGGCGACACGGTGGTGGTGCACGCGGCAGCCGGCGGGGTCGGCCTGCTGCTCACCCAGATGGTCAAGATGCGTGGCGGCATTGTCATCGCGACCACGTCCACCCCCGCCAAGGCCGAGCTGGCCCGGCAGGCCGGGGCCGATCACCTCGCTGGTTACGAGGAGTTCGGCTCGGTGGCCGAGCGGGTCACCGGGGGGAGCGGCGTGGCCGTGGTCTACGACGGGGTCGGCCGGGCCACGTTCGACGCCAGCCTGGCTGCGGTCCGCCCGCGCGGCCTGATGGTCCTGTACGGCGGGTCCAGCGGACCGGTGCCCCCGTTCGAGCTCCAGCGCCTGGCCGGGGCCGGCTCGCTGTTCATCACCCGCCCCACGATGATCCACTACATCGCCAGCCGGGACGAGCTGCTGTGGCGGACCGGTGATCTGTTCACCTGGATCAAGGAGGGCCGGCTCTCGGTCCGGATCGGCGGTACCTACCCGCTCGCCGACGCCGCCCGTGCCCACGATGACCTCGCCGCGCGGCGCACGACGGGAAAGCTGCTCCTGCTGCCCTTGTGACCAGGCCGGCCCGGGACACCGCCGTCACTCACCGCGGGCTGTCTGTGCCCGCCGGCCGGCTCGCCGGGTCGGCTGCCGCACCTCGCCCCGCCCAGCCGGCTTGCCGGGCCAGTGCGCCTCTCGCCTGGCCCGTCGGCTTGCGGCTGCTGCCGCCCTCGGTCGGCTTGCCCCGTCCCGGGCCACCGGGAAGAATCGTCGCCCTATGGCACCTGAGACTGACCTTTACTTCGAGGACTATGTCCCGGGAGCGGTCCGCGAGTTCGGGCCCATCGTGGTGGGCGAGGAGGAGATCCTCGAGTTCGCACGCCGGTACGATCCGCAGCCGATCCATACTGACCCGCAGTGGGCCCGCAACGGCCCGTTCGGCGGCCTGGTCGCCAGCGGCTGGCACACGACGGCGATCATGATGCGGCTGCTGGTGGATCACTACCTGCCGCCAGCCGCCAGCCTGGGATCGCCCGGGATCGACGAGCTGCGGTGGCTGCGGCCGGTTCGCCCCGGCGACGAACTGCGGGTGAGAGTCACGGTGCTCGAGGCGCGCCCATCCCGCTCCAAGCCGGACCGGGGCCTGCTCCGGTCGAGGATCGAGGTACTGGCAGTGGACGGGTCGGCTGTGATGACATTGATCGCGCTGAACATGATCCGCCGCCGGCCGGATGCCACGAGTTGACGGCCCAGCGGATCCAAGGCGAACTCCGCGGTGCCTGTGCGGGGTCGCGCAGCAGGTTTGAGATCCGCCGGGTGTGGACTTAGGGAGGCGTGATGAGGTATTTCTTGGGGATCGTGGCGGCCGGCCCGCTCTTCTTTGTCAGCGCATGGATACTGATGATCTTCGCGGGCATCGTGACTCTCGACGTCGGGATCAGGCCGTTCGGCTACGTCACCTCGATGGTCGTGACGATCGGCCTGTGGCTGACGCTGGCACCCGCGATCGGGGCCATCGCCCGGACCGGCCGCAGAGGGTGACGGCGGGCCGCTGCGAAAGTCTAACGCCACCGGAAATGGACGAATAGCCTGCCGAAGTTCTTGGGGTCTTTTTCGACACGGTGATAGAGCGCCTTGATTTCCTTTTGCTCCAGGAACCTGAGGACCCGCTTCTTGAGCTGCCCGGAGCCTTTGCCAGGGATGATCTCAACGACCGGCGCCTTCTTCGCCACGGCCTCGTTGATGATCGCGTTCAGGGCCCCGTCGATGTCCTGGCCACGGTTGTAAATGTCGTGCAGGTCGAGCTTCAGCTTCATGGCCTTGTCTCCGCTCCCGGCTGCCT
>DAITAE010000689.1:0-2371 GCA_036824445.1 Streptosporangiaceae bacterium
TTCGGCCGAACGGGCGGTGGTTCCTGTTCCCGTAACGTTTCTTCCTTTAGCTGGCCTGTGTCCGGGAAGGCCCGGGTTGCAGAGGCGGCCGAGCTCGCGGCCCGCCAGCGCGGGGGAAGACGCCGCGATCAAGGCCGGCGCCGGCAGCTGATCCTCCGCGGCCCGGGCCCGCGCCTCGCAGGGCCAGCGCGCCACCACCTCCAGGGCGGCCGATCCGCGGATCGGCCGCCACGCACGGGCCCGGGAGGGCCGGGCGCGGGAGCCCGGCGGGCCGCCGGCTACCAGGATCGATGCCGAGTCTGGCCCGCCGCCGGGAAGGGCTCCACAGTCCCGGGCCGCCACCAGGGCAGCCAGCCCTCCCGGGTCACCGCACCAGGGAGGAACATGGCATCCGGATGGGGCGATGACGCCGCCCATCCGGATGCCCCTTTCCCGAAGGTTCCCCTGGGGCTGATGGCGCTCGTCAGGCGGCAGCCTTCTGAGCGGTGTTGTCCTTGACGAATCGGGCGGCCCGGTTGAGGGCGGCGTCGCCTTCTTCGAGGAGAGCGGCGAATGCCTGGAAGACGTGCGGGACGCCGGGGGTGATGTCCAGGATGACGGCCACGTCGTCGGCTGCGGCCTTCACCGCGAGGCGGGTGGCGTCGTCGAGGAGCACCTCATGTGATCCGGCCTGGATCAGCAGCGGCGGCAGTCCGGAGAGGTCGGCGAAGATGGGGCTGACCAGGGGGTCGGCCGGGTCTGTGCCGGCCAGGTAGTCCGCGGCCCGGGTGCGGATGGCCTGGGCGCTGATGGCCGGGTCGGCGTGCGCCTTGCCGGCGTAGCTGCTGCCGGTCACGGTGAGGTCGGTTATCGGGGAGAGCAGCAGGGCCGCCGCGGGCATCGTCAGGCCCTCCGCCTTGCCGGCGATAAGGAGCTCGATGGCGAGGTTGCCGCCGGCCGACTCGCCCGATACGACGATGTGACCGGCGCTGCCGGCCTGCCCGGCCAGGGCGCGGTAGGCGGCCGTGACGTCCTGGAGCGCGGCGGGGTAGGGGTGCTCGGGCGCGAGCCGGTAGTCGACCGACACGGCGCGCATGCCCGTCTTGCGGGCCAGGCCGGACGCCAGCCCCACGGATCCTCCCGCGGAGCCAAGCGCGAAGCCGCCGCCATGAATGTGGAAGATAGTGCCGCGCGGCTCGATGTCAGCGATGTCGATGAAGATCACGGGGATGCCGCCCAGGTCTCCGGGCGTCATGCGGACGCCTGCCGGCAGGGGCTGCGAGGTGAGCATCTGCTCGAGGATGGGGCGCTGGGCGGCGACGTCCCCGCCGAGATCGAACGGGGCGTTGCGGAGGATCTGGTCGACCATGTCGCGCTGCTGGGCGGTCATTGCCGTTCCTTTCATCGTGGCGGTCCGGGGCGGGTGCCCCGGCGGCCGGCCGCGGAGGTTGGCGCCGCGCCGCGGCTGTGGCGGTGGGCGGTCGGTGCGGAAGCACCGTTTATGGCGTTGCGAGGGTTAAAAGGCCGTGTTCTGGCGTGGGGCGGGGCTAGTCCGGGATGATCGCGTCCACCTCGAACTCCACTAGCCATTGCGGATCGACGGAGTGCATGTCGGTCCATGCGGTGGCCGGGTTGATCAAGTTCTTTTCGCCAGTGAGCCGGGCAGGCCTTTCAACTTGTCCGGGCCGCGATCTGCCGGGCCAGCTTGACGGCCTGCTGCGGACTTCCCTCCCAGGGAAGACCGTGACCGGGCAGGACCCAGCGAGCCTTGACCGGCTCGATCTTTTCCAGCGAGGCCAGGGCCCGGTCGTGATCCTCGTTCAGGAACCGAGGGAGCAGTTGCGGCCCGGCCTCGCCGAGGGAAAGGCTGAGCGTCGCCAGCGTGTCGCCCACGATCAGGACTTCACGGTCGGCCAGGCTCAGGGCCGCGTTTCCGGCGGTGTGGCCGGGCGTGTGGATGACGCGGGGACGGCCCGGCACGTCCAGGACTTCTTCGTCGGCGAAACCCGATGCCTCGGCCGCGGGCACCGTCCGGGCCACGCCATTGCGCAGGAAGTGCCCCACCAGATGCAGCACCGGCGGCTTCCACAGCGGGTACAAGGGCGGTGCCCCCTTGCGCATGGCCGCTGCCCGGTCATCGTGGTGTACGAGCACCGCCGCGCCCGCCTGCGTCCGGAGCCGTTCGGCATTACCCATATGGTCGGGGTGGTAATGGGTGAGCACGACGGCCTTGACCGATGACAGCGGAGCGTTCCGTGCGGCGAGGAACCGGGTCATCTGCGGCCAGTAGCCGGGCAGCCCCACGTCGATGAATGTATAGGCGCCCGCGTCTTCAACCGCGTAGCAACCCAAGAACGTCGTACCGACCCGGAAGACTCCCGGGACGATCTCC
>DAITAE010000168.1:0-8580 GCA_036824445.1 Streptosporangiaceae bacterium
GCGGGGCCTGGTTGAGGTGGCCGCGGCCGGGCTCTTGGTGGTGAGGCGGGGCGGCGGGGCGTTGCTGTGCGCCTGCAGCTCGATGGCGATGGGGGATGCGGTGAACATCGAGGAGTAGGTGCCCACGGCGATGCCGATGAGCAGGGCGACGGCGAAGTCGGTCAGCGAGTCGCCGCCGAGCAGCGCGAGCGCGGAAAGGATGAACACGGCACCGAGGCCGGTATTGACGGTGCGGGGCACCGTCTGCAGTACGGCCCGGTTGATCACCTGCGCGAACGGCATCTTCCGCGCTGCGGAGGCCCACATTTCCCGCACCCGGTCGAAGACCACAACGGTGTCGTTGACCGAGTACCCGATGACGGTGAGCAGCGCTGCCAGGAACACCCCGTCGATCGGTTTGCCGAGCCAGGCGAAGATGCCAACCAGGATGATCACGTCGTGGGCCATCGCGATGACCGCGGCTGCGCCGAAGGTCCAGCGGAACCGGACCGCGAGATACAGCAGCTGCGCGGCCAGCGCCACACCCAGCGCGATCAGCGCTTTCTGCCGCAGCTCGTCGCCGAGGCTGGGGCCGATCAGCTCGTCGCGGATCTTGGTAGTCTGGCCGCCCAGCCCGGCGACGGCCGACCGGATCTTGGTTTCCTCGTCGTTGGACAGATTCTGGGCCCGGACGGTGAGGTCGTCGTTTCCGGAGGACTGCACCACGGCCCGTGGGAAACCGAGGCCGGCCATGGCCGCCCGAGCCTGCTGCGGGTCCACGGGGGTGCTGGTTGAGTACTCCATCAGCCGCCCGCCGGTGAACTCCACGCCGAAATTGAGCCCGCGCGCCACGATGCCGGAGACCGCGACCACGATGGCGATCGCGGAGATGGCCAGCCAGCGGCGCCCATGCCGCATCAGGTCCGGGTTCCGCGCGGCGAGCCAGCTCCGGACCCGGCCGAGGTTCGCCATCCCGCTGACCTGCGGGTGGCGCCGCACCGACCGCCGATTGACCGCCCACTCGGCGAGCACGCGGGTGACGACCAGGGCGCTGAGCATGGAGGCGAGCACCCCGATCGAGAGGGTGACGCCGAACCCGCGGACCGGCCCGGACGCGAGGAAGAACAGCAGCCCGGCGGCAAGCAGGGTGGTGATGTTGGAGTCGGCTATCGCGCTGAGCGCGTTGCGGAAGCCGGCCGCCAGCGCGGCGCGAAGGCTTCTCCCGCCGCTGGCGGCGTACTCTTCCCGGGCGCGCTCGAACACCAGCACGTTGGCGTCAACCGCCATGCCGACGGCCAGCACGAAGCCCGCGAGGCCGGGCAGGGTCAACGTGGCGCCGAGGGCGAGCAGCGACGCGTAGGAGATGAGCCCGTACCCGGCCAGCGCGACGGTGGCGATCGCGCCCAGCAGCCGGTACACGAGGAGGATGAACAGCGCGGTCAGGATCACCCCGATCACTGCGGCCTTGGCGCTGGCGTCGATCGCGGCCTGCCCGAGCGTCGGGCCGACGGTGCGCTGCTCGATGATCTCCACCGGCACCGGCAGGGCACCGCCGCGGATGAGCAGCGCCAGGTTTCGAGCCTCGGCCGCGGTGAACCGGCCGGTGATCTGGGTGGACCCACCGGCAATCCCCACGTTGCAGGCGACCTGAGGATCGACTTGCGGGGAAGAGATGATCTCGTTGTCCAGCACGATGGCGACCCGCCTGGCCGGATCACCAGCCGGGGAGCACGCCGCCTTTCCCGTCAGCTGCGCCCAGGCCCGCTCGCCTGAGCCGCGGAAGTCGATGGTGACGAACCAGCCGCCGACGCCCTGAGGGTCGGTCTGGGCATCCGCCCCTTCCACGCCCGCACCGGTCAGCCCGGCCGGGCCCAGGCGCAGGGGCTGACCGCCCTCGTCAGCCAGGACCAGCTTCCCCCGGGGGTCGATCGGGCTTTCTGCGCTGGATGGAGAGGGCGCGGCGCCCGGCGAGCCTGACCGCGGCCCCTGCGGCGACGGCGCCGCGGATGCTGAAGACGGTGAGCCGGTACGGGCCTTTTCGGTGGTGGGTGACGGTGCCCCAGAGAAGCCGAGCACCGGGTGGAAGGCGAGCTGTGCGGTCCGGCCCAGGACCGCGGCGGCCCGCCTCGGGTCCTGTACCCCCGGCAGCTCGACGATGATCCGGCGCTCACCGGACCGGGCGATGGACGGTTCCGAAACGCCGAGCGCGTCGACACGCCGGCGCAGCACCTCCAGTGTCCGTTCGGTGGACTCCTGGCCCGCCTTCACGGTCGGTGAGTCGCGGGTCTCGAGCACGATCTGTGTGCCGCCGCGCAGATCCAGGCCCAGGCGCGGTGACTTGGTCAAGACGTAGAAGGCGGACAGCGCGAGGACAATCAGCGCCAGCACCGCCCGCACCGCGGCTGCGCGGCTCACGGGCCGCCCTCCGCTGATCCGCGGCGGCCGGCCCGGGCCCTTTCCCGATCGCAGCAGCTAGCCCCGGCCAATGCTCCCGCCTTGGCCCGCGGATGCCGGCAGCGGGCTGATGGTCGTCGTGATGCACGCCCGGGCGTATCCAGCGGCTTTGTAGCTCATTCCGAGTCTGGTCTAGCCCGTCGGCGCGAAGCGGTGATGTGTAGGCGGTGAAGGACGGGTGGAGAAGCTGATCAGCGGCGCGGGTCCGGCCCGGTCGCGCGGTACCCGGGCCGTATGCGTCGGCAAACGCCAGGGACCAGCGGAACCCTCGTGATCATGCTGCCCTGTCCTCCTGGCAGTCCGGCGGGGGACCCGGGCCGGGCGAAGTGGCCTCCGGGCCATGGGCAGTCTCCACGCGGGAGGTCCGCTCTTGCCCGGCCTGTCGCGCCGGGCGGTGCACGGACCTGTTGCGCGATCTATGCAGCCGGACGCAAATGAGGGTCAGAACGGCGCCGGAGATGATCCACGGTATGAGCACTATCAGGTCGTAATCGGTCATGTGCGCTTCCCTGCCCGCAAGTGTGCTACCAGTCAAATGGCCGCCAATGC
Organism: Streptosporangiaceae bacterium; assembly: GCA_036824445.1. Classification (GTDB taxonomy): domain Bacteria; phylum Actinomycetota; class Actinomycetes; order Streptosporangiales; family Streptosporangiaceae; genus UBA9676. The sequence goes on from DAITAE010000168.1 coordinate 2,983, forward strand.
GGGTCAGGTGAAACCGTCATGGTGACCGTGTGGAGTTCGCGATCGGTACGCTGCTGGCTCATGGGCTACACCGATGCCCCGCCCGGCTGGTGGCGGGAATTCATCTTGGCGTCGCCGGCCCGGACGGCCAAGCTGGCGGTGGTGCGCGCGGACGGCTCACCCCACGTGGCTCCGGTGTGGGTCGATCTCGACGGTGACCAGGTCGTCTTCATGACGTCGGCGGACACGATCAAGGGCAAAGCTATTTTGCGTGATCCGAGAGTGTCTCTGTGCTGGGATGACGAGCGCCCCCCGTTCAGTTTCGTGACTGTCGCCGGGATCGCGGCAACGTCAGCGGATGCCGGTGAACTGGTGCGGTGGGCGACCCGCATCGGCGGGCGGTACATGGGCGCCGATCGCTCGGTGGAGTACGGCCGGCGCAACGGGGTGCCGCCTGAGCTTGTCGTGCGGGTCAGCCCGACGCGAATTGTCGCCAAGGTCGAGATCGCGAACTAGATCCTCGTGGAGAGGCTGCGGAGGGGCACTGGAGGGGCAGATGCCCGCGACTGCTGGATCTCTTGACATGAGTTGACCCGCGTCGCAGGCTGTCCGTCACGTTCGGACCGCTAAACGGACATGTGTCCGCTCTGCGGGCAGATATGCGGGAGCTCCATTTGCCGACGGCTGGCCCGGCGCGGCGGGGCCGGAAGGGAGCGGGGATGCCGGAACGTCACACTCAGGTCCTCGTGGTGGGCGGCAGCCTGGTCGGCCTGTCCACATCCGTTCTGCTGGCCAGCTATGGGGTGCCGCATCTTGTCGTTGAGAGCCACCCGGGCACCGCGATCCATCCCCGCGCCGCCTCGTTCCACCAGCGGACAATGGAGGTCTTCCGTTCCGTTGGGCTGCAGCGGGAGGTGGAAGAGGCCGCGGCCCGGGAATTCCGGCAGGGCGGCGCCATCGTCGCCGTGGAGAGCCTGGGCGGGAAGGAGCTGGCGTACTTCTACCGGTCGTACAACGAGGGGGTGGAAGGCCTGAGCCCGACCGACCGGCTGTTCATCACCCAGGTCGGGCTTGAGCCGATCCTCCGCCAGCGCGCCAGCGACCTCGGTGCGGAGCATCTGTTCGGCACCGACCTGGTGTCCTTCGAGACCCGCGACGACCACGTTGTCTCGGTGATCCGTCCCCACGGCGGCGGGCCTCAGGAGGAGGTCATCTCCGACTACCTCGTCGCGGCCGACGGCGCGCACAGTGCCGTGCGTGAGCAGCTGGGCATACCCATGACCGGCCACGGCAGTTTCGCCGACTGCGTCACCATCTATTTCAAGGCCGACGTGAACCCCCTCATGGGGGACCGGAATCTCAGCGTGGTGTACGTGAACCATCCGGAACTGACGGGGTTCTTCAGGTTCTCCATCACCGGCGACTCCGGCTTCCTGGCGGTGTTCGCGACCCTGGAGCCGGACGGCGCCCGGAACACCCGTGTGGGCGAGGACATCTCCGGCGAGCAGTGCGTCGAGCTGGTACGCACCGCGCTCGGCAGCGCATCCGGCCTGCCGGTCGACATCGAAAGCATCCAGCGCTGGAGCGCGATGGCCGCTACCGCCGCCGCCTTCCAGAGCGGGCGCGTCTTCCTCGCGGGGGACGCGGCCCATGTGATGCCGCCTACCGGCGGGTTTGGCGGGAACACGGGCGTGGCGGACGCCTACAACCTCGCCTGGAAATTGGCGTTCGCCACCCGGGGCATCGCCGGGCCGGGGCTCCTCGACACCTATGGTGCCGAGCGACGGCGGATTTCGGCGCTCACGGTGGAGCAGGCATACACGCGCTACGCGCTGCGGGTGGATCCGTCGCTGCCCAGGGATGACCTGATGCCGCCGCTCGATGATGCGGCCATCGAGCTCGGCGCGATCTACCGGTCCTCGGCGGTGCACCCCGAACACGCTCCCGAGCAGCAACTTGACGACCCGCACGCGCGGACCTGGACGGTGGGTGCCCGGGTACCTCATGTTCCGCTGACGGACAACGGCAGCCAGAGCTCGACGCTGGACGCCGCTGACGGGGGATTCGCCTTGCTGGCTGACCATGGGCACGACGTCTGGCGGCGGGCAGCGGGCGACGTCGAGGAATCCCTCGGCGTTGCCGTCGCCGTGAAGCCGATCGACCCCGGTTCCCTGCCCGAGCCCGCAGAACCGCCCGCTGAGAACGCGGGCCCCGGGTGGACTGGAGCCGCGCTCATCCGCCCCGACGGAGTCATTGCCTGGAAGCCCCAGGTGCCCGCCGCCGAAGCAGCCGGCCGGCTCGGCGCCGTCATGGCCGGCTTGCTGTCACGCGACGGCGGCTGAGCCGAAGCCGGGATGGCACAAGAGTGACTCCCGCGGCGCATGACCAAGGTCTAGGCGTCGTCGGCCGCCGTAGTGCGAGCCCTTGCCGGACGCGTACACTACTCACAGTCATTCCCCTGGGGGGGACCCGGACATGCGACCCAGCATCGCTGGCGGGAGCTGTGGCATTGACGCCGCAGAGCCATGCCAGCGCCATCTACTCCCGCTGAGAGCTGACCCCACCGCCAGGCTGGCGATATTCCGGGTGCCGGAGGTTTTTCTGAGCGGAGAGATGTGATGCCCACACTGCCGATGGTGGGAGATGAGCTTGCGGGGTACCGGCTGCGGGGCGTGCTGGGCCGGGGCGGGATGAGCGTGGTGTACGAGGCGGAGAACCCGCGCCTGGGCAGCACGGTGGCGCTCAAAGTGCTGGCGCCCGAACTGGCCACCGATGATGTGTTCCGTGCCCGGTTCCTGAAGGAGTCGCGCATCGCGGCCTCGCTCAACCACCCCAATGTGATCCCGATCTACGACATGGGCGCGCATGAAGACCTGCTGTATATCGCGATGCGCTATGTGGCAGGCGCGGATCTGCGGGCGGTGCTGAAAGCCAACCCTGTGCTGGCCCCCGAGCAGGCGCTGCTGCTGTGCGGGCAGGCCGGCCGGGCGCTCGACGCGGCGCACCGGCTGGGGCTGGTGCACCGTGACGTCAAGCCGGGCAACATTCTGATCGAGCACGGCGCCGACGAGGAAGATCCCGACCACGTCTACCTGACCGACTTCGGGATCACCAAGCACGCCACCTCGCGCAGCGGGCTGACCGCCACCGGCGAGTTCATGGGCACCATCGACTACATCGCCCCCGAGCAGATCCAGGCCCGCTCCGTCGACGGCCGTGCCGACATCTACTCGTTGGGCTGTGTGCTGTACGAGTGCCTGACCGGCCGGGTTCCCTTCGCCAAGGACGTCGACGCGGCGGTCATCTGGGCGCACGTGGAAGAAAACCCCACCCCTCCCAGCGCACTGCAGCCGGCCCTGCCCCCCGAGATCGATCAGGTCATCGGGCGGGCGCTGGCCAAAGACCCCGCCGACCGCTACGGCACCTGCCGCGAGTTCATCACCGCGGCCCGCGGCGCCCTGGGCACCGCCGCCAGCCAGCACACATCCACCGTTCTGGCCGCCCCCGCCGCCACCGTCTTGGCCACCCCAACGGCGGCTGCTGCCTCCGCCGCCAGAACCGACCGCGACACGCCTCCGAGTCGGCCGCCGGCGGCTACTTCGCCTGCCGCCGCGCCCCGCCCGGCGCGCGAGCAGCCACCCGGCGGTCCGCCACCCGCTGAGCCAGCACCCGGCGGCCCGCCGGCACCCGCCCGCCCGAACCGGCGATGGCTGCTGGCCGGCCTGGGCGCTCTGGCGCTGGTCGTCCTCGTCCTCGGCGGCTTGCTGATCTGGCGCGCCGCCACCAGCAGCTCACCGGCGCATACCGCGAAAGGCTCCACAGCATCTGGCCAGCACGCCGGCTGGCGGCTGGGGACTGCCTCGCCGTTCCCGGTGCAGCAGCTGCACGCCGCGGTGCTGGACAACCGGATCTGGCTGGCCGGTGGCCTGACCGGCGCGGAGCAGGCAACGAACAAGACGGAGTACTACGACACGACGCTCCACCAGTGGGCTCCAGGGCCTAATCTGCCGTTTGAGGTGCATCACGCGATGCTGGTGAACTACCGGGGCCAGTTGTGGGTGATCGGTGGTTTCCTGCCGCGGGGGCAGAACATGGAGGCGGCCGCGTCGGCGCGGGTGCTGATCTTGAAGGGGGGCCGCTGGGTCAACGGCCCGGCGCTGCATCATGCGCGGGCCGCGGGCGCGGCGGCCGTGGTGGGGGACAAGATTGTCGTGGTTGGCGGGCGGACCGGCGGCAGGTCGGTGCAGGAGGTCAAGCCCACGGAGGTTTTCGACGGCAAGGGCTGGCACGACGCCGCCGATATCCCGGTCCCGGGTGATCATCTGGCGGCGGTATCGGATGGCAGGTACCTGTACGCGATCGGCGGGCGGACTCTCGATGCCTCGGCCAACCATAAGGCGCTGCAGCGGTTTGACCCGGCGACCGGGAAGTGGACCCAGCTGCCGCCGCTGCCGGCCGCGAACAGCGACATGGGCGCGGCGTATGTCGGCGGGCAGCTGATCACCTTCGGCGGGGAGAACGCCTTCAGCGTGTTCCGCACCGCCCAGTCCTTCAACCTGGCGACCAAGACCTGGTCCACGCTGCCGAACATGGCCGAGCCCCGGCACGGGATGGGTGTGGCGGTGGTTGGGAAGACCATTTACGCCATCGACGGCGCATCCCAGCCCGGCCACAACGGATCCACCCCCACGATGCAGACCCTCGCTGTGTCCGTGGCCCCACCAGCAGTTCGGACCTCCGGAGGCTGGCGGCTGGGGCGGTTTTCGGAGTTCCCGGTGCAGCAGCTGCCTGCGGCGGTGCTGCATGGCCGGATCTGGCTGGCCGGTGGCCTGACCGGCGCGGAGCAGGCAACGAACAAGACGGAGTACTACGACACGACGCTCCACCAGTGGGCTCCAGGGCCTAATCTGCCGTTTGAGGTGCATCACGCGATGCTGGTGAACTACCGGGGCCAGTTGTGGGTGATCGGTGGTTTCCTGCCGCGGGGGCAGAACATGGAGGCGGCCGCGTCGGCGCGGGTGCTGATCTTGAAGGGGGGCCGCTGGGTCAACGGCCCGGCGCTGCATCATGCGCGGGCCGCGGGCGCGGCGGCCGTGGTGGGGGACAAGATTGTCGTGGTTGGCGGGCGGACCGGCGGCAGGTCGGTGCAGGAGGTCAAGCCCACGGAGGTTTTCGACGGCAAGGGCTGGCACGACGCCGCCGATATCCCGGTCCCGGGTGATCATCTGGCGGCGGTATCGGATGGCAGGTACCTGTACGCGATCGGCGGGCGGACTCTCGATGCCTCGGCCAACCATAAGGCGCTGCAGCGGTTTGACCCGGCGACCGGGAAGTGGACCCAGCTGCCGCCGCTGCCGGCCGCGAACAGCGACATGGGCGCGGCGTATGTCGGCGGGCAGCTGATCACCTTCGGCGGGGAGAACGCCTTCAGCGTGTTCCGCACCGCCCAGTCCTTCAACCTGGCGACCAAGACCTGGTCCACGCTGCCGAACATGGCCGAGCCCCGGCACGGGATGGGTGTGGCGGTGGTTGGGAAGACCATTTACGCCATCGACGGCGCATCCCAGCCCGGCCACAACGGATCCACCCGTACCCTGCAACTGCTCCGCTTCCGCTAGG
>DAITAE010000169.1:0-8578 GCA_036824445.1 Streptosporangiaceae bacterium
ATCGAGGAGATCAGGCGGTTCGCGCGGTAACTGCCGCTGCCGCTCCCGGCCCGCCTATCTGGTGAGCTTCGCGACGATCGGGCAGGCCTGGCTCGGCCACTCGGTCATCACGGAGTACCTCGACCGGGCGGACTCCATCCTGCTGCGCCTCAACCTCGTGCTGCTGTTCTTCGTGTCGGTGCTGCCGTATCCCACCCACATGCTCGCGGAGTACTTTTCCAGCGATAACGGCGAGCGCATCGCTGTCACGGTCTACGGGCTCAATCTGCTGGCGATCAACGGCTTCATCAGCGTCCTTTGGCACTACGCGGTCGCGGAACACCTCGTCAGGCGGGACAACTCCGAAGCCGACGTGCGGAGCCTCACGTCGAAGCTCGATCCCAGCCTGGTGTCCTACGCCGTCGTGATCGGTATCGGGCTTCTCCAGCCCAACGTCGCGGTCGCGCTCTACCTCGCCATCGCCCTGTTCGTAATCATCCCGTTCCGGGCCGTCATCCGGTTGATCCGCCGGGCGGTAGCCGCCCGGCGGCAGAAAGGTGGCCTGCCGTAGCGGCGAGGGCCCAGCGCCCGGCTGATACGCTCCTCGGGTCCGGCGGGCCCGCACGGCCGGTCCGCCTCGCGGCGAGACGGGGTGCCAGCATGACCGACGACGCGGCCATTTCGTACCAGGCGGCGACCCGCGGGACGCCGGTGCTGAGCAGCACCGGCAACCAGATCGGCACCCTCGAGCATGTACTGGAAGTCCCCGAGGTCGACGTCTTCGACGGAATCGTGATCACGACCAAAGACGGTCTCCGGTTCATCGACGCCGACGACGTGCAGCGGATCACGCGGAGCTACATCCGGTCCAGCCTCGACGACGCGCAGGTCCGCCAGCTGCCGCCGCCCGACGGGGCGCCGGTGTACCGGATCGACGCGCTGGCGGACTCGGGCCAGAGCCTGCACGACATCCTGGGCCGCCTGTTCCGCCGCCCGCGCTGGATCCGCGAGCACGACTAGCCCGGGCCGCGGCCGGGACGGCAGGACGTTACCCACCCTTCCACTCCGGCCGCGCGGGCCGGCCAGCCACGGCCCCAGCAATTCCGCCACCGACGGCCGCTGCGCGGCGAAAAGCTCAGGCCACCCAGGGTCGTAGTCCACGACCTCCACCCGCTGGTCGGCCATAAGCCGAACCTACCCGTCAGGTCGGCGGCTGGGCTCGCACGGGCATCCGTTGTGCCTGATCCGGGCCCGCCGGTTCCGGCGGAAGCCCGCAAGCGGCGGGACCGTTCCGGCTGGGCGTGGAGCGATGACAGCGGCTTCCCGTGGTTGCATTGGAGGCACACGGGAAGGCATGGCGGGCTGGAGGCGGGGGATGCGCTATCTCGTTCAATAGCGTCCTGATCATCGCGGCGGTGGCGGTCCTGGTTCCGCTGATATGCGGCCTGCTGCCGCGGCTGCCGGTACCCGGCCCGGCGCTCGAGGTGATCGCCGGCATCGTGGTCGGCCCCTCGGTGCTCGGCTGGGTGCGGATCGACGCGCCGGTGCTGGTCCTGAGCGACCTTGGCCTTGGCATGCTGCTGTTCCTGGCGGGGCTGGAGATCGACATCGACCGGCTGCGCGGGCCGCTTGCGCGGCTGGCGGCATCGGCGTTCGCCGCCTCGGCCGTGCTCGCGCTGCTCTGCGGGTACGCGTTCGGAGTGGCCGACCAGGCCGCGCAGCCGCTGCTGCTGGCGATCATTCTCATGTCCACGTCGGCGGGCCTGCTGCTGCCGTTGCTGAAGGACGCGGGAGAGGAAACGACGGAGTTCGGCCAGCTGGTGATGACCGCGGCGGCTCTCGCCGAGATCGTGCCGATCATGCTTTTGTCGCTGCTCTTCTCCGCGGCGTCGAAGTCGCCGGGGGAGCAGCTGGTCTCTCTCACAATTTTCATCGCCCTGCTGGTGCTGGCCGGGCTGGCTCTCGCCCGGGTGCGCCGGCTTGATCCCGTGGGGCGGCTGGTCAACCGCCTCGCGGACAGCAGCGCCCAGCTACGCGTGCGGGCGTCGCTTACCCTGGCGCTCGCGTTCGGTGTGCTCGCTTACCGGTTCGGGTTCGCAGCGATCCTCGGCGCGTTCGCCGCCGGGCTGCTGGTGCGTCTGGTCGAACTGTCCGGCCAAACCCCGCATCTGCAGTTCCAGACCAAGCTGGAGGGGATCGGCTTCGGCTTCCTGATCCCGATCTTCTTCATCTCCACCGGGGTCGAGTTCCAGCTCAAGGCGCTGATCACGAACCCTGTCGCGCTTGCGGAGGTGCCGCTGTTCCTCGCCGCGCTGCTGCTCATCCGTGGCCTGCCCGCGCTGCTGTATGTGCGGTACGTGGGCAAGCGCCTCGCTGAGGCTGCGGGGCTGCTGCAGGCAACGACGCTCACGTTCGTGATCGTGGCTACACAGATCGGGCTCACCACCAGGAAGATCACGCCGACCGCCGCCGCGTCGCTGCTCGCGGCGGGGCTGCTGTCCGCGGTCCTGTTCCCGGCCGGGGCCAAGCGGCTCCTGCCGCGGGGTGCCGCGACGAAGGCCGCCGATCGCGAAGACACCCGATGACGCCCGGCCCCGGCAGCGCCCCCCGGAGTCCCCAGACCCGAAGGACCCAGCCGCCGCTCCAGGGCCGGGTCCTTCTTTATGTGCCTTCTTTGTGTGCCTGGTGAGTCAGTTCTGGTCCCAGTCCCCGTCCTCATCCATGTACGGGCCGCCTTCCTCGATCCGGTAGTCGCCGTACTCGAAGTAGAGGGCATCCGGCCGGGTGCCCACGATGACGTACGAGTCCGTGCTGATGGCGACCTCGAGGGTGTCCTCGATCTCTTCCCGCGTGAGGCCCTGGTCCCGTAGATAGCGCTCGACCTGGGACTCCCCGTCTGCCAGCACCTTGCCTGGGCCGTTAGCCATCGTGGTGCTCCGTGGTACTCATGACGCCTCCCGTGTGGCTGGGGTTTGCTCGTCCTTGAGGTTGGTGGGACCCCCGATGAGTGATCTTCGGTACCGGCGGTCATCAGGGTGGGGCGGTACAGCACGCATAACGCCGTGCGGCGGTCGCTGGACAGACCGCCTACCTGGCCGGGCGGGGCAGGTCCCGCTGTGGAGCAACCAGCAGCAGCGAGGCCACGTCAGCCTCCTCGCCCTCCCTGGCATTGTGCACCAGCACGCCGTCCATTCGCAGGCGAGTTCGGGAGCCTGCCCGACGGGGCCGGAGCCTGCGATCGGCATGCCGTGGCCGGCTGCTAGGGTCAACGGCGTCGCCCGCGCCCGTGGCCACACCCTGGGGGAGATGCTGATGCCGGTCATCGTCGTGACCCGGCTCCGGCTGAAGGACCCAGCCTTGCTGGACGAGTTCTTCACCGACGCCGTTGCCGCGATCGAGCAGGCCCAGAAGTCGGATGGCAATCTCGGCGCGGACGCGCTCGCCGACGCGAACAACGCATGGTGGAGCGTCAGCTCCTGGCAAGCACGCGGACCGATGCGGGCCTTCGTGCGCAGCGAACCGCACCGGAGCATCACGGCACGCCTGGACCATTACTGCGACGAGGCCACGTTCGTCGACTGGGAGCAGGACAGCCCGGATCTGCCGGACTGGCAGACGAACTGGCGGCACCTCACCGCCGACGGCAAGGTGGCGGAGCTCACGCACCCGTCAGAGGCAAATCAGACCCGAGCCTTCCCCCCGCCGGTCGAGCCCGCGGGTACCGGCACCTGAAACCGGCCGGCAGGTGCTCGATCCCACCTTGAGGTCCTGCCACAGGGCACCGCCGGACATCCCGTGGAACTCGGGGATGACGACCACGAACCTGACGTCGCCGCCGGCCGCAGCGCGCTCGAGCGCCGGAAGTATGACATCGCGGTAGTCCTCGGCTTTCAGCTAGCCAGAGGCCTCGAACCCGATGACCCCGGTGGGCAGGCTGCTCAGTTCCTTGATCATGGGAACGGCTCCTCTCCGGCGCGCTTCGAGGGTAAGCGATCCCGGGCCGCGGCGGTGGGCCGTCGCGCGGCTAGTCCCGCGGCGCCCCGAAGTAGGGGAACAGGGGACCGCCGAACGAGCTATCGGGCACGGTGCGGAATCCGGTGGGAACGGTCACGCTCGCCTTGGCGATGTTGCGTGGGGTCGGCGGCAGGATCCGGATGTCCTGCCGGACGGTGCCGTGCAAGGGCTTGCCATCGGGTGTCTGGCTCGAGTTGTTCCAGATCACCCGCACCGGAAGGTAGGTGGTCGGGTCCACATACAAGGTCGCGTCGGCGTGCAGTGTTTCGGGGTTCTCGCCGTGCGGGCCGGCCATGAAATCCGGTTGCGTCATCGAGCCCGTGACCTTGATGGTCTTCGTGCCGCCGATCCAGGCGTGCCCCGCGATCGTGAACTCCCCGCAGGAAAGCTCCTTCCGGATGTAGGTCGCCCAGTTCCCCGGGCCGCCCTCTTCCGCCCAGGCCGGGCCGTTGGAGCATCCGTTGGGCGCGAATCCGAGAGCCGACGTGGCGTACCACTCATGCCGCCGGTAGTCGACCTGAACGTAGGCCCGCTTTCCGTTGATCATCGCGGTGCCGACGCCCCAGCTCTCCAGCCCCTGCGCCCAGGGGAGCCCTTTCACCGCTGCGGGCGGCATGAAACCGGACTGGAGTATTCTCACATTTCCGCGATAGGTCCACTGCATTATTTTGGGAAAGGCCGGGCTAAAGGTAGTTTCCGTTTGCATAACCATGTTCGTGTTCGCGAGGGCATTTTGCATCCGCTGGATCACGTAGGCGGCGGTCCTCGCCCGAACCGGCGCTCCGGCGCCTTGTCCCGGCCCGGTCGCGGCGATGACGGCGGCCGCGGTAACGGCAGCGGCCCCGCAGGCCAGCGCCGTCCTGGTCACGATCCGCCGGTAGCGCCGGTGCGCGCGCGCCCTGCCCAGGACGCCGGCCGGAACCTGCACTTCTGCGGTGAGCCGGTCCAGTCCCTCGCGAAGCAGCTCCTCGACTTCCCCGTTCATGGCCTTCCCTCCGCAAGCCTCATCGTCGTGCTTAGCTCTGTTTTCGTGTCCGGTGCTGGACCACCGCCCGGCTCCTGCCACGCCCCGGCCAGCTCACGCAGCCGCCGCAGCCCCCGTGACGCGGCGGATTTCACCGTGCCCTCCGAGCAGCCGAGCAGCACCGCGACCTCTGCCTCGGTGCGCTGCTCCCAGTACCGCAGCACGATCACCGCCCGCTGCCGCGGCGGCAATTGATACAGCAGGCGCACCAGCGCGTCGCGCAGGTCCACCACGTCGACATCCTCGCTGGCGGGCTCCGAAGGTGCCTGCGCGCGAAACTCGGCGAGCCTGCTGCGCCACCGGCCGCGGCTGCGCCAGCCATCGGCGGCCAGGTTGTACAGGGTGCGCCGCAGGTACCCCTCGGGATCGGTATCGACGCGGCGCCAGTTCCGCAGCAGCCGCTCCAGGGCGGCCTGCAAGAGGTCTTCGCCGTCAGCACGACTGCCGGTCAGCGCGACCGCGGCGCGCATGAGGTCGTGCCCGCGCTCGCCGAGCAGCTGCTCCAGCCCTGCGCCGTCCGGATCGCGCCCCATGCAACCACCTCCCGCCGTCGCCAGCCAAGGACGACTGAGAGTGAGCCGAGGTTGCCTCCCGGCGGGTTTCATCCGTTCCGGCGCAGCCGCCGCCGTCGCTGCCCGGCAATGACATCCGGCCGAACGATCATTGCCGTGGCTGCGCCGAGCCGGCCGGCCATCCGTTATGTATGTTCACCCAGAATCTCCGAGCGGGCCAGATAAGCACAACGGATGGCGGTGGCTGCCTCACGGACGACGCAGGCCGGGCGGACCGCGATGGTGATCGGCGCGCCGCCGTTACGCGATGGGTGCCCAGACAGTCGTGCGCTTGATGTCGCTGCCTTCCAGTGCACGCAGGCCGGGAACGTCGTAGGCGGCCAGCGGCGTCAGGCGGTCCCGCGGGAGATACGCCCGGCCGAAGTCGCCAATCAGGACCGCCACTCCGCGGGCATGACCCCGGTCCAGGAAGCGCATCACCCTGCCGGCCAGATCGCGTTCGTAGAAGGCGTCGGCAACGAGAACCAGATCCGTGCCAGGAAACGGGGGGCCGTCCTCGTCCAGGACATCGGCACAGGCGGCTCGGACCGCTACACCGTTGGCTTCGGCGTTAACGGCGATGGCCGCAATAGCGAGCGGATCTATGTCGTAGGCGGTTACGGCCGCCGCCCCCGCCTTGGCCGCCGCAATCGCCACCAGCCCCGAGCCGGAGGCAATGTCGATTGCGTGCCGGCCGCTGACAACCTCAGGGTTGTCAAGAAGGTAGCGGGCCAGCGCCTGGCCGCCGGCCCAGGCGAACCCCCAGAACGGCGGGTCCAGACCGGTCCGCCCGGCCGCCAGCTCGGTGCGCTGCCACAATCCGATCGGCTCGCTGGCCTGGTGCAACCGGATCTCTGGAACCAGCGGCACGGAACTGAGCTGGGTGCTTGTCCGGATGATCTCCAGCGTGGATGGCCCGGGCTGCCTGCTGCCGATCATGGTGGTCCTCCAGGTCAGGCGAGACGGCTGCGCCGCTGCGACCTGCGGATGCTTGCCGTGGAGAATAGCCGACCAGCATTCCTTGATAGCCGTCCGGCGGGGAGCTGCCGGCGCGGTGAGCAGCTCCTCGATCTCTTCGATGGCCTGGCTGTTGTCCCGGTAACGGACGGCGTGAATGCCCGCTTCGCGGGCACCGGCAACGCACAGGTCCATGTCATCGAGGAAGACCGTCTCGCCGGGGCCGACGTTCAGGCGGGCACAGACCAGGGCATAGATCCGCGGATCGGGCTTGCGCATCCCGGCCTCGTGGGAATAGACGATCTCGTCGACGAGGTCCTCGAATCCGTATGCCGCCTGCTCCCGCTCCCTGGCGCCGACGAAACTATTGCTCAAGATCCCGGTACGGTGCCGGGGGCGCAGCCGGCGGGCGTATTCGATCAGTTCCGTGTTCGCGGTGCCCAGGTACTCGCGCCAGACGTCGCCCATGTACGCCGCGAGTTGCTGCTCGTCCAGGCCGAGGCGATCCCTGATCGCCTGGTGCACGCCGTCCAAGGTGATCATGCCAAGGCCGCCGTCCATCCAGACATCGCCCATGCGCCTGCCCATTTCCCCGGCCGGCAGCCCGAGCCGGGCCTCCCACCGCCGGTCGACGCCGAGGTCCGGGGTGATCTCCAGCACGCCGCCGATGTCAAACACCACCGCGCGGATCGCCACGATGACCAACGCCTCCCCACGACGGGCACGGTACCCGGTTGCCCCATGCTGGGGCCTTCCCTGAGGCAAGGTCAAAACGGCGTCTTACGCGGTTACCGCCCCCGGGGGGCGTTCGTCGCTGGCGCTCCTCCCTGCTGCCGCCAGACGCTGGCGCTCCTCCCTACTGCCGCCAGACACCAGCACGGGCACGTGGACAGGTATGGGTGGACGAGCGGCCCTGCCGCCGACGGTTAACCGGCCAGGCCGGTCACGTGAGGGGAGGCGCAGCCTGGTAGCTGTCAGGAAGCGGCGTCCCCGTCGCTGGCGACTCGACCTCGACGATGTCATCGCGCATCGGCATGAGCAGACCGACCAGCTCGGCCTGCTCCGCCCCGGGGACGTTGAGCTCGTCGAGCGCCGCGTCCAGATGCTGCATGACGACGTCGAACTCGCCGGCCGTGGTCTGCATGCCGCGATGTGTCTCGGCCATGCTCCGGCCGGTGTAGGTGCAGGGGCCGCCGGTAGCCTCACACAGCTGGTCGGCGACCTCTTTCATGAGCCGCGGTATATCGGTCCGGGCGAACTTCCCGTTGGCCCGGTCATCGCCCCCGACACGCGCCACCCATGATTCCGTCAGCGCATTGATCATGTCGAGACCGCCGAGCCGGTCGTACAGCGACTTCGTCTGCGTCGTCATCTGTTTCCCCCCTAAATCGCCTCGTGAGGCCATTGTTCATGTCTGGAAAGCCGTCCCGGCCTCCAATCGAACTCACGGGAGCTACTCAAAAGTGACGGACAGCGGTCGTGCGAGTTTGCTCTTCAAGAGAACGCACCGGCCAGCCGCAGCTGGGCCGCGCCACCGATTCCCCCTGCGGGCCTTGGCCCCTGACACAGAGCACCGCAACTCGCGCATGTGCAGGAGCGGTGCAGAACGCGTGAAGATCGTGTGGAGATCTTCTCCATGCGGTGCGCTGAGGCACGTGGTCGGCTCGATCGGTTGGACGCGTAGGTGGGTGCTGGGAGCCGTGACCGTGTCGCCCGGTACCTGGCCGGGCGCGAGGGCCGCGTTCGAGCCGAGGTCGCGCCGTCGGCTCTCCAGCCCCGCCGGATCGCGATCCTTCGCCATGGGTCACGCTTTGCTCTCTATTTTATTACTTTTTACTCAGGCCTCACGAGCCCCTTGCGTGGGCCTCTTACGCTCAGACCGGCGCCGAATGCTATTGGGCGTTAACGGTTGCGGGGGTCAGGGCGGAGGCTCTGGCGGTTCGGATATGGGAGGGCACAATGACGTCAGCAACAACCAGGGGCACGGCCGGCCGTCACGCGGAAGGCCACGGCTCCGGCCTGGTCCTGTTCGCATCGGTCCTGCTGGTCATCC
>DAITAE010000690.1:0-2363 GCA_036824445.1 Streptosporangiaceae bacterium
TGCACGACGGCCCGGGCATCGTCGTGTTCACCGGTTCGGGCGATCCTGACGTTCCTGGCCTGGGATTCCGGTACGACGAGGACGAGCGCTGGCCGGTGCCCAACCCCACGGGCCGCGAGGGGGTCTTCGAGGCCTACTGCCCGCCGCACTACCCCGACATGGCGGGCGCGGTGGCGGCCTTCGCCGAGCGCAAGTTCGGCCCGGGCGGCCCGTTCAACCCGCAAACCCCGGGTGCCTGGACCGACAGCCCCCGCGTGCGGGGGAGCGCCCAGATTCATGACGAGGCGTTCAAGGCGTGCGTCGCAGCGCAGGCGCAGTACGTCTTCGACGCGTTCGGCAGGTTTCCCGGGACGGTGCCGTCGGTGTTCATCATGAACTACGTCCAGGCCCATCACCTCGACCTCGAGTTCTACGACCGGTTCTTCAGGCAGGGCGCATACCTGCGCACGCACGCCGAGCACATGCAGCGCTGGCATGGCTGGCCACAGGAGCGCTGAGGCATCGGGCAGGGCTGGCCGGCGGTATCCGCCTCAGCGTGCACCGTTGCCGAGGGCGGTGAGCAGGGCCAGGACCAGGGTTGACACGGCCAGCAGCCCGTGGGCGGTGACGACGACAACCGGGAAGTTCCCCTCCGCGGGGACGGCGACCAGGCCGCCGGAGTCCTGCGGCAGGCCCGCCGCACGGGCAGGTCCCCGGTACACCGGGATCCAGCGCAGGAACATCGTGGCGCCGAGCACCGCGATGGCTATCAGGATGCCGACCGCCGTCCAGGCCAGTGACTTCCGGTTAAAGATCAGGAAGGCCACCCAGACCGACAGCCCGGTTGCCGCCAGGCCCAGGTGGGTGAAGATGATCGGGACGGGCAGCCTGCTGCGTGCGACGCCATGGCTCGTGACATCGTTCTCGATCAGCCACACCGCCAGCATGAACAGCCCCATGAGGACGGTGGCGAACCAGGTGATCACCGTTGCAAAGCCCATGTTCCCCCCTGCGCCGGGTCGGCGTGAGTGCAGAATAGTCCGCCTTGGGCTACGTCGTCCGGGTTTTCGGTGGCGGCGGTCCCGGTCAGCCGGGACCGGCCCCGTAGCGGCTGAGGATTCCGCGTGCGGTGTCCAGGAGCTGCTCGCGCACGGCTGGCGGCGACAGGACCTGCACCTCTGCGCCGAAGCCCGCGAGGCGGTGCGCTGCGGCCAGCGTGTGCTCGAACGAAAACGTCACCTCCTGCCAGCCCTGCTCGTCGGGCGGGAGGGCGGCGCTCATGGCTTCCCGGACCGCGTCGCCGAAGACCTCGGGGAACACGGCGAGCGCCCCGGGCGACGCCCGGAGCCTGACCCGCAGCCGCGGCCGGCTGGCCGCGAAGTCCTGCGACCACCGCTCCCAGAATTCGGCCAGCTCGAAGCCGGCTGGCCGGCCGGCGTGCTCGGCCAGGACCCGGGCCGAGGTGATGCGCCCGGCCCGGAAGACCATGACCCGGCCGCCACGGGCCATGGCCACCAGGTACCAGGTTCCCGCCTTGTTCACCAGGCCCAGCGGCGCCACAACGCGGGGCGCCGGATCGCGGGTATCGGTGCCGCGCCGGTACCTGAGCTCCAGGTCCCGCCGCCGGCGGAGCGCCTCGGCCAGGCTGCGCAGGTGTGGCACCTGCTCGTGGCCGTGGAACCAGCGGGGCATGTCGAGGTGAACCAGCGCCGGGGCCGGCCCGGGGCCGCCGGGGTGGCCCTCCAGCCCGGCGGTGACCCGGATCTGGCGGTGCGCCGCGGTGAGGGCACCGTCCAGGCCGAGTTCCCGCAGCGCGCCCGGTACCCCCAGGATGAGCAGGGCCTCGGCTTCGTCCGGGCGCAGGGCACGGAGCGGGAAGCGGTAGCCCTCCACGAGCTGGCAGCCGCCG
Organism: Streptosporangiaceae bacterium; assembly: GCA_036824445.1. Taxonomy (GTDB): domain Bacteria; phylum Actinomycetota; class Actinomycetes; order Streptosporangiales; family Streptosporangiaceae; genus UBA9676. The sequence goes on from DAITAE010000690.1 coordinate 1,889, forward strand.
CCGGGCCCTGACTCGGCAAAGACCGGCACGCCCGCCGCGCTGAGTCCCTCCAGGTCCCGGTAGATCGTCCGGACCGACACTCCGAGCTCGCCGGCGAGGACCCGGGCGGTCATCCGGCCCCGGGCCTGGAGCAGGAGGACCAGGGACACCAGCCTGTCGGCACGCACCAGAGCAGGCTAGCCGACGTCGCTGACATGAGATGTCAGCAATTTCAGCGTAGTGTCCAGGCCGCCGGACCACCCGCGCCGATACCAGCGCTCATCGGCTGCACACCCTGAGGAGAGCAATGCGGGTACACGATCACGCCGCGGCGGCGGTATCGTTCTACGCTCGGCCGGCGGCCATGACATCAGCCGGCCGCTACGCGCCCCTCCTGGAGATCCTGCCCGCACCGGGAGGCATCGGGGTTGATAATCGGGGGCATGGGGGAGCTCCCGACGGGGACGATCACGATGCTGTTCAGCGACATCGAGGG
>DAITAE010000691.1:0-2353 GCA_036824445.1 Streptosporangiaceae bacterium
ACCTACCAGCTCAACTTCGGCGGCAACATGGACTTCATGAACATGCTGGAGCGCAGCCGGCTCCAGTCGAAGAAGATCTCCAAGACGCGATCCGTCATCTCCCAGATCCCACACGAGATGGAGAAGGCGGCGGTCCACATTGGCCCGTCCGACCACGTGCCGTGGCTCGACGACCGCAAGTGGGCCTACATCCGGCTGGAGGGGCGCGCGTTCGGCGACGTGCCGCTCAACCTCGAATACAAGCTGGAGGTCTGGGACTCGCCGAACTCGGCAGGCGTGATCATCGACGCCATCCGCGCCGCTAAGATCGCCCAGGACCGCGGCATCGGCGGGCCGCTCCTGTCCGCCGCGTCGTACTTCATGAAGTCCCCACCCGAGCAGTACGGTGACGACGCCGCGCGCGAGGCGGTCGAGAAGTTCATTCGCGGCGAAACGGATCGCTGACCGGCTCACCTGACCCGGCCCGGCAACTGGCGGGTTGATCACCCCGGCCCGCCAGCCGGCTCACTCCACTCGTAATCATGACTTCGGTGCACATCTGACGAAACCCACATCATGATCACAAACGGAAAGGACCGCCATGCGGGTGCTGAGTGAGGCAGGAGCCTTCACCGCGCCCGGGGCGGGGAGTGGCGTCCACTGGGCGGAGCACCTCAGGGTCAGCGACCTGTCGGTAGGCACCTATTCGATCGCAGCTGGCGCGGACGACGGCCAGGAGCCGCACACCGAGGACGAGATCTACGTGGTGACCGCGGGACTGGGGACGCTGGCGACCGGCCGCCAGACGACGCCCGCCGGCCCCGGGTCGGTCATCTACGTGCCGGCCGGTGAGCCGCACCACTTCACGGGCGTCACCAGCGATCTTGCGGCCATCGTGCTGTTCGCCCCTGCCGAGCACTCCCGCGCCGGTCCCGGCCACTGACACGAGCCGCCGGTTGCCGGTACGGCAGATAGTCTGGCCAGGTGCCCTTCCCGACTCCGCGCGCGTCCCGCCCCGACGGCCGCCCATGAGCACCGGGCGCCTGCCCTGGCGCCGGCGGGGGAATAGGCACTCCTTCCTGGGCGACCTGCGCGCCGTCCTGGCCGAACGGAACTTCCGCCGGCTGTTCGCGACCAGACTGATCTCGCAGGCCGGGGACGGCATGTTCACGGCTGGGCTCGGCGCCTACGTGTTCTTCAACGCGACCAGCTTCCCGAACCCGGGAGCCGCAGCGGCCGCCTTTACCGTTTTGTATCTTCCGTACTCGCTGATCGGGCCGTTCGCCGGGGTGTTCATCGACCGCTGGTCGCGGCGGCAGATCCTGGTCTGGTCCGCCCTGCTGCGAGCCTCGTTCGTGGTGCTGACCGCCTCCCTGGTGGCTTCGGGCCGCCTTGGGCCGCCTCTGTACGTCGGTGTCCTGGCGGTGCTCGGCGTCAACAGGTTCTTCCTTTCCTCGCTGTCCGCCGCGCTCCCGCACGTCGTGGCGGAGGACACCCTGGTGATGGCCAACGCGGTCGCGCCCACCGTCGGCACGATCGTCTCGTTCGGCGGCGGCCTGGCCGGGTTGGGTGTGCACTTCCTCACCGGCGGCGGGCAGGGCGGATCGGCGGTGACCCTGCTCGTGGCGGGCGGGTGCTACCTGATCGCGGGCGCCATCGGCGCGACCATGCGCCGCGACCTGCTCGGGCCGCCTCCGCTCGGCGAGGGAGAGCGGCGGCGCGGGCTGCTCGCCGAACTCGGCGTCGTGGTGCAGGGCCTGGCCGTCGGCGCACAGCATGTCTGGCAGCGGCGCCAGGTGGCGGCCGCGCTCGGGGCGACCGGGAGCCAGCGGGCGATGTACGGGATCTTGCTGCTGACCTCGATCCTGCTTTACCGCAACTACTTCTACGCGGCGTCCGGTGCCAACTCCTCGCTCGCGCACTTCACGCTCGTGGTGATCGCCGCTGCGATCGGCTACGGCGGCGCGGCGGTGGCCACCCCCATCGCGACCAGGCGACTGTCCAAGGCAGCGTGGATCGCGGTGATGCTCGCACTCGGCGGCGTGGCCACCGGCGCGCTCGGCCCGGCCTTCCAGCAGGTACCGTTCCTGGTCCTCTCCCTGACCCTGGGCCTGGTCGCGCAGAGTGTGGCGATCTGTGCGACCACGATCATCCAGCAGCAGATGGACGACGATTACCGGGGCCGGGTGTTCGCGCTCTACGACATGCTGTTCAACGTCCCGTTTGTGGTCGGCGCCCTGGTGGCCGCGCAGATCATCCCGAACACCGGCAAGTCCTATCTGCTGATCGCCCTGGCCGCCGCCGGGTACCTGCTGGCGGCCTGCGGGTACGCGGCCGTCAGCCGTCAGGAACTGCTGGCCGGGCCCGCACCGGC
>DAITAE010000692.1:0-2352 GCA_036824445.1 Streptosporangiaceae bacterium
TCAGGATGATGTCGGTGACATCCTCCTTGACCCCGGCCACGGTCGAGAACTCGTGCAGCACGCCCTCGATCCTGATGCTGGTCACTGCCGCGCCCGGGATGGACGACAGCAGGGTCCGCCGCAGTGAGTTCCCGATCGTGTACCCGAACCCTGGCTCGAGCGGCTCGATGACGAACCTGGACCGGAAGTCGTCTACCGGCTCTTCGGTGAGCGTCGGACGCTGGGCGATGAGCATTTCCTACCCCTTTCCGCGACGCCCGCTATTTGACGCCGCGACCTGAGCTGACGGCCATCTGCCGCCCATCCCCTGGCCCACCGCATCGTGCGGCAGCCCGGGGAAGCTTTTACTTCGAATACAGCTCAACGATGAGCTGCTCCTGCACCTGGGTATCGATCTGGGTCCGGGCCGGCAGGGAGTGGACCAGAACCCGCATCTTGTCCGGGATGACCTCGAGCCACGCCGGCACCTGCCGCTCGCCCGTCTCGGCCCTGGCGACCACGAACGGGGTCATCTCCAGCGACGCCGGCCGCACCTCGACGATGTCGCTCTCGCTCACCCGGTAGGAGGGAATGTCCACTTTCTTGCCGTTGACCAGGAAGTGCCCGTGCCGCACCAGCTGGCGCGCCATGTCACGGCTCTTGGCGAAGCCGGCCCGGTAGACCACGTTGTCGAGCCGGCTCTCCAGGATCTGGAGCAGGTTCTCGCCGGTCTTGCCGCGCTTGCGCGACGCCTCCTCGTAGTAGTTGTGGAACTGCCGCTCCAGGATCCCGTAGACCCGGCGTGCCTTCTGCTTCTCCCGGATCTGAAGCAGGTACTCGCTCTCCTTCGGCCGGTTGCGGCCGTGCTCGCCCGGCGGGTAGGGCCGGAGTTCGATCGGGCACTTGGGCGAGTCGCACTTGGCGCCCTTCAAGAACAGCTTCATCTTCTCGCGGCGGCAGAGCTTGCAGTCCGCGCCCGTGTATCGAGCCATCTGTCAGTTACTCCTCAGACCCGGCGGCGCTTGGGTGGCCGGCAGCCGTTGTGCGGAACGGGTGTGACGTCCTGGATCGAGCCGACCTCCAGGCCGGTCGCCTGCAGCGACCGGATGGCGGTCTCCCGCCCGGAGCCGGGGCCCTTCACGAACACGTCGACCTTGCGCATCCCGTGCTCCATGGCCCGCCGTGCCGCGGCCTCGGCCGCCATCTGCGCGGCGAACGGGGTCGACTTACGCGATCCCTTGAACCCCACCTGGCCGGAGGACGCCCAGGAGATGACGTTGCCGACCGGGTCGGAGATGGAGACGATGGTGTTGTTGAACGTGCTCCTGATGTGGGCGTGCCCATGGGCGACGTTCTTGCGTTCCTTGCGGCGTACCTTCTTGGCGGCGCCGGTGCGGCTCTTAGGCGGCATACGCTTCCTTTGTCAGCTGGAGGTCATCGATTCGCGGCTGGTGCCGGGCGCCGCGAACTACTTCTTCCCGGCCTTCTTCTTGCCGGCCACGGTCTTCTTCCTGCCCTTGCGGGTGCGGGCGTTGGTCTGCGTGCGCTGGCCGTGCACGGGCAGCCCCCGCCGGTGGCGGATGCCCTGGTAACAGCCGATCTCCACCTTGCGCCGGATGTCGCCCTGCACCTCGCGGCGCAGGTCACCTTCGACCCGGTAGGTGGAATCGATCCAGTCGCGGAGCTTGACCACGTCCTCATCGGTGAGATCGTGGACGCGGATGTCGCCGCTGACGCCGGTGGCCTTCAGCGTCTGAAGCGCGCGGGTGCGCCCGATCCCGTAAATGTAGGTGAGGGCGACCTCAAGGCGCTTGTCGCGCGGGAGGTCCACACCAACCAGTCGTGCCATCTGCGGGCAGCTCTCCTTCGTGCTCGGGAGGTCTGGCACACCGCGTCCCTGCCCCTGCCCGGGCGGGCCCCGGCCTCCTGCCGGGGGTGTCCCTTACCGGACCTAGGTCCGGTAAGGGTGCGGTGCACATGGTTTGCACTCAGCCCTGGCGCTGCTTGTGCCGTGGGTCGGTGCAGATGACCATGACACGACCATGCCGGCGGATGATCCTGCATTTGCTGCAGATCTTCTTCACACTCGGCTTGACCTTCATCGTGGTCTCCTCTGGAGCCGGGGCCGCGGCCCCGGCGCATGCGGGTCGTTTCTCAGGGAAGCGCGGCGGTGTTCGCCGCCGCGATCCGTTGCTTGCGGGTCCGTTACTTGTAGCGGTAGACGATCCGCCCGCGGGACAGGTCGTAGGGGCTTAGTTCCACGACGACCCGGTCGTCGGGCAGGATCCGGATGTAGTGCATCCGCATCTTCCCGCTGATGTGGGCCAGGACCTTGTGCCCGTTGTCAAGCTCCACCCGGAAGAAGGCATTCGG
>DAITAE010000693.1:0-2351 GCA_036824445.1 Streptosporangiaceae bacterium
CCTGGAGATCCATCAGGAGCTGCCTGGCCGCATCCACCTCGTCCTCATCCGCCAGCAGGTCGGTTTCTGACCCCGCCCAGCCAGCCGGATCCGCCCGCAGACCAGGAGGTGGCCCATGACCTTCAACGCGATACCGGGCGACCGCCAGTTGGCCCTGGCGCCGCTGGACGAGAAAGTCGATCACGTCCGCGGCTCGCCCGCCGGCCCTGTGATCCTCGAGTACGGCGACTACCAGTGCCCGTATTCGCGGCAGGCGTTCCACGCGATCAAGCAGATCGAACGCCAGCTGGGCGGGAACATGCGGTTCGCGTTCCGGCACTTCCCGCTGACCAGCATCCACCCGCACGCCCTCGCCGCCGCGGCCGCGGCTGAGGCCGCCGCGTTGCAGGGCCGGTTCTGGGACATGCACGAGCTGCTGTTCCACCGGCAAAAGGCGCTCGAAGACGGCGACCTGCGCGGGTACGCCGCCCAGCTCGGCCTGGACGTCGCGGCGTTCGACCGCGACCGGGCCAGTGCCGCGGTAGCGGACCGGATCCGCCGCGACGTCGACAGCGGCCTGGCCTCGGGCCAGGTGCTCGGCACCCCCACCCTGTTCATCGACGGCGTGGTGCACCGCGGCGGCTACGACCCGCCCACCCTGCTGGCCGCGCTGGCCCCATGAGCCGCCCTGCCCGCCTACGGCCAGCATCAGGCGGACCGGCGGGCAGTGCCTGTTCGCGCAGCCCGGGGGTTCGGGAGCGGTGTAGCAGTAGGTCGCCGTCGATCGGGATGCAGGCAAACCAAAATCTCGCAAGCCATCGTCGGCGTCCACCCGACAGCATCGAAGTCACCGGGACAGCCGGCCTGACCGGCACTCCCATCCAAAATCAAGACTGGGCCACTCTCGCCCAGATGGTCCACGAAGCAGGCGAACGATCATGACAGATGCCCCTCGCAGCAGCCCGCTCAGCCACCCACCCCGGCCATCGTCGCGGACGTCATGCGGCCACCACTCGCGACGGCAAACCAGGACGACCACGCGGCCGCAGCCGCCTACCTTATGAAGCACACGGGCGCGAGCGCCCTCATGGTCCTGCACGCGCACACCGGCCAGCCGATAGGCATCATCACGGGGAAAGACATCGCCCACGCGGTAGCAGACGGCAAAGACCTCGAACAGACCCGGATCCATGACCTGATGACCGGATCACGGTGATTCGCGCGACGGGGCACCGCAGAACCGATCTTCCGCGGACAGCCATGCATGGGCTGGTTCCGGCCAGCCTCTGCCGTCGCCCTGGATTGCGCTGCCACGCGTGCCGGTGACAGCGCCTGGGCAGATCGTCCGGGTCTGCCGCATCGGCTCGCCGAGGTCTTGTGCAACGCCGCCCGCAACGCGGCCGTGCACGCCTTTTACGAACTGGCCGTGGTGCGCGCAGGGCGTCACTCGCCCGAGGCGCCCTGACGAGCCGGCCGCCCGGCTGTCCCCGTACCCGCGCCGAGGTGGACGCGCACGCGGTTCCTGCGCTCAGAGACGCCGACACCGCTCCGGCTTCTGGGCCGTGGGTTCGCCTTTCTGGTGGTCATGGTGGTCGCGACGCTGCCGAGGTCGCTCTACGGCCTGTACCGGCGCCGATGGTGGCCAGCTCGGCCACCGCGGGCAGCGCGGGCAGGCCATCCCGGCCCGGCGTGCCGGAGCCGTGACGGTCACAGGCAGGACGCCCGCCCGCGGTACCTCCAGGCGGGCTGCCATCACCGGTCCTGCCTGCGGCCGCGGGCTCTGGCCCGTGCGGTGCCCGACCCTCACACTGCCGCTCCCGCCGATGGCCAGGCCCAGACGGGGGCGTCGGCTGCGGCGCAGGGCGACGGCGATGATGAACGGCCAGCAGGTCTGGATCGATGACGTCAGCCGCTCGGCCAGGCCCAGGACGCTGCCGTCGCGGGTTTCGGCGAGCAGCCAGCCGAGCAGGGCGACGAAGACGGCGGTGACGGCGGCGGAGCCGTAGACGCTCAGGATCGGCGGCCGCGGTGAGGCGCGCCGGGCGGCGAAGGCGGGCCACACGGCGATCGTGACCGCGCCGAGCACGGTCCAGGCAAGGTGCCGCGGGGTCGTGCCGCGGGCGGGTTCGGGGGATGCGGCGATGCCGATGCCGGCTATGCCCGCCAGCGCGAGCAGGGCACGTGCGGACGCCCGGACACCGGCCAGGCCCACGGCGGTGACGAGGTAGCAGCCGCCGACCAGGAAGATGCCGCCGGTCATGACCCACCGGTCGGTTCCGGCCTGTCCGGCCATCGCGCTGATGGTCGTGCGCACCGGGCTGTAGGAGGCTGGCTGGAGGATGCCGGCAGTGAGGTAGGCCCCGGTCAGCAGG
>DAITAE010000694.1:0-2348 GCA_036824445.1 Streptosporangiaceae bacterium
GGTCCAGCTGGATCCCGAACGGCTTGAGGTAGCGCGCCAGGTTGCTCACCAGATCGGGCAGCGACGAGATCAGCTGCCGGGTACCGGACACGACCGCCGGGATCAGCAGGGCGATCAGCGCCGCGATCGCCACCAGCACGGCGACGAACACCAGCCCGGTGGCGGCGCCGCGGCGCCACCCCCGCTTCGCCAGGTAATCGACCGCGGGCTCGATCGCAAAGGACAGAAACAGCGAGATCACGATGATCTGGAGAAACCCGGCAAGGCGGTGCACGATCGAGTCCGCGATCCCGGCCAGGACCAGTCCCCCGACGATGGCGAGCAGCAGCCACAGCGCGGCGTGACGCAGAAAGGACCGGCTCCAGGGCACGAAGACATCCGGCGAGGACGGCTCGGGCCCCGATGCCGGGCGGGCCTCCTGGTCCGTACCGGCAGCGGGCGATCGCTGATCCTCTATCGGCATCTTCCATCCCCCTATCCGTAAAGGATCACAGATACACCGGCACTGCGGCCCGCGCCTGTGAGAAATCGCAACCCGGGCCACAAATCCTCTGCTGTCGTTGAGCATCTAGCTGACCACGCCGGGGTCAGCCGCCAGACGGGCGATGCTTACCGGAGGCGGTCCGGGGTGGGGCACCGATGACCGCTCCAGCGTGCGCCCGGGCTGTCGGATCGCGCCGGGACTTGATCAGGCTGGCCACCGTCGTGACGGCCAGCACCACTCCTATGACGGCCAGCGACAGCCCCGTCGTGATCTCCGGTACCCGGGAGTCGAGCTCGTGCGCCCAGTGCAGGATCAGCTTCACGCCGATGAATGCCAGGATCAGCGCCAGGCCGCTCGACAGGTACACCAGCCGGTCGAGTAGGCCGGTCACCAGGAAGAACAGCGCCCGCAGGCCCAGCAGGGCGAACGCGTTGGCGACGAAGACGATGTAGGCCTGGTCGGTGACGCCGAAGACGGCCGGGATCGAGTCCAGCGCGAACAGGATGTCCGTGCCGCCGATGGCGATGAACACGATGAACAGCGGCGTGACCACCCGACGCCCGCCTACGCGGGCGATCAGCCGGCCACCGACATAGGTATCGCTGACCGGCAGTATCTTGCGGGACGAACGGACCAGCGCGTTATTGCTGATGTCGGGGTCCTCGTCACGGTGACGGTACAGCCGCACGGCGGTCCACAGCAGCAGCAGCCCGAAGATCAGGAACATGAAGGACAGCAGCGACAGCAGGGCCGCCCCCAGCGCGATGAATACCGCTCGCAGGGCCAGGGCAGCGATGATTCCAAACGTAAGTACCCGCTGCTGGTGTTCCGGAGGCACCGCGAACGTCCCCATGATGATCACGAAGACGAACAGGTTGTCGACGGACAGGCTCTTCTCCACGAGATAGCCGGCGAAGTACTCGGCACCAAAGCCCCACCCCACCAGGCTGGCGAAGACAAGGCCGAATACCACCGCGACCGCGATGTACAGCGCCGACCACGCGGCGGCCTCCCGGTAGCCGACCGCGTGCGGGCGCAGCGTGGCCACGAGCAGGTCGACGGCGAACAGCACCGCGATCACACCGATCGTCAGAGCCCAGCCGATCGCGGTGACCCCCACTCCCGACCTCCCGGTGCGCTGGCCTGCGCCGGCCATGTGCCGCCCGGCCCCCGTCGCTCTGCGCGTTGAATCACGAACATGCCCCCGGAGGCCACCGGTCAATCTGAACGCTGGCCGCTATAGCGCCGCTGCTTCAGCCGTAGGCAATGATCAGAACCGGATGACCCGGGAGGGAGTGCCCTCCCGGATGACCCGAATGTCAAGAGGTTTGATCAGCTGGCGCGCTGGTCAGCGCCTGTAGCAGGCCGGTGAGGCCGCTGATGGCCTGCGGATCGCCGTCGAGGCGCAGATCGCCGGACTCGACCGTGTCGGCGATGGGACGCTTGCCCAGGGCCACGGCGTGGAGCGTGTCAGCGTCGGTGGTGAGGGCCGCCTCCGGCCTGTCGGCGGTTCCGCGGCGCACCCGGACCGAGCCGGAGGTGCCGTCCACGGTGAAGACTTCGGGGCCGACCCGCAGTTCGTACCGGCCGTTCACAACCGCCGGATCGGCGGTCGCCTGGAGCGCGAGCAGGAGGGAGTCCAGGCCCCACCGGGCGCCCTCGGGAAGCGGGGCACGGGTTCCCCACTTGCCGAGGTGCAAGACGACGGGCTCGAGCTCGCGCCCCCAGTCGGTCAGCTCGTAGACGCGTACCCGGGCCGGGGGGCCCAGGTCACGGTGGCGGATGACGCCGTTGGCGGTCAGGTCGCGCAGCCGCTGGCTGATCACGTTCGGGCTGGCCCCGGCCAGGCCGGCCAGCAGGTCGT
>DAITAE010000170.1:0-8471 GCA_036824445.1 Streptosporangiaceae bacterium
GCGGCGCTGCCGCGGACGGTGCGGTACGCCTTGATGATCGTGGGCCGGCCGGAGGCCGCCGCGCGGGCGTCGGTGACCGAGAGCAGGGCCTCCGCCACCTCCTCACCGCGCTTGGCCAGGTAGTCGCCGAACTCGGATCCGCCGGAGGCGTTGAAGTCCGCCCAGTACGGCTCAAGCTCGTCCACCATCTGCGGAAGCAGCGACTCCACCATGTAACGGACGTGGCCCGGCAGGAAGGTGTTCACGGTCTTGTAGGCGATCTTGACGGCGGTCCCGGAGACTCCCGATTTGTCCGAGACCTCCTGTTCGATCAGCAGATAGCAGTCGGCGATCACCTTGGGCTGGGTGTCCGGCGCGAGGAGGATCTCCCGAAGCGTGGCTGCCATGGGTATGTTCTTCTCCTTGCCGCCGGGGCGTAGCCCGTTGGATTCCGCACGCGCACTGCGAACGCGCCGTCGGTCACTAGACGGCGAGCACCCGCCCACGGTTTACCGCGCGTGCTGGGTGGGATCGGCCGGACCAGAGGCTGTGACGTGACTCTGTTCAAGTTGCCTGGTCGGCGAGATATTCGTGGGCCAGCTGGACGGCGATAGCGCCTTCACCGACGGCGGAGGCGACGCGTTTGACGGAGCGGTGGCGCACGTCGCCGGCGGCGAAGACGCCAGGCAAGCTGGTCTCCAGGAAGAGAGGTGGCCGCTCGAGCGGCCATCTGGCGGGCGGCGGTCCGGCGTGGGCCAGGTCACGCCCGGTCAGCACGTAGCCTCGCCGGTCGCATGCGATGGTTTCCCGCAGCCATTGGGTGCGCGGATCGGCACCGATCAGCACGAACAGGGCGGCCGCCGGGACGGTCTGGCTGGCTCCGCTGCGGTTGTCGCGCAGGGAGAGCTGCTCCAGCCGCCCGCTGCCCAGCCCGCCGGCCGCCTCGGTGCGCAGCCGGACCGAGATGTTCGGGGTCGCCTCGATCTTCTGGACCAGGTAGTCGGACATGGTCGTGGCGAGGGCGTCGCCACGGACCAGCATGGTCACCGATGCGGCGTGCCCAGCCAGGTGGATCGCGGCCTGCCCGGCCGAGTTGCCCGCCCCGACGATGAACACGTCGCAGCCCTGCATGGCATGGGCTTCGCTGCCCGCGGCGCCGTAGAACACCCCCGCCCCGGCCAGGGCCTCCAGGCTGGGCACACGCAGGCGCCGCCAGGCCACCCCCGGCGCCAGGATCACCGTCCGTGCCGCGACCTGCCGCCCATCGGACAGGGACAGCAGCCGCCGCGGGCCGTCGGCGGCCAGCGCGGTGGCGGCCTGGGCGAACACGAAGCTGGCACCGAACAGCCACGCCTGCTCGAAGGTCCGGAAGGCAAGATCATCACCGCTGATCCCGTGCGGGAACCCGGGATAGTTGCGGATCAGCGAACTGGTCCCCGCCTGACCGCCGAAGATCTCCGGCTCCAGTACCAGCGTGGCCAGCCCCTCGGAGGCCGCTGAGACGGCCGCGGCGAGCCCAGCTGCCCCGGCACCAACGATGGCGATGTCGTAGCTGCTGGCCGCTGGGCGGATGGCCGCCCCCAGGAACTCGGTGAGCTCGGCGTGAGAGGGATCGACCAGCACCTGGCCGGTGCGGAAGATCGCCACCGGCAGGCGGCTGCCGTCCTGACCGGCTTCGCGCAGCAGCTGCCGGCCGGTCTGCGAATCATGCGCATAGAACCGGTAGGGCATGGCGATGCGGGTGAGCGTGTCGCGCAGCTCATGCGAGCGTGGCTCCCACTGACGGCCGACGATCCGGAACGCCGCGAACGAAGGCTCCCGCGTCTTGCTCCAGTCGGCCAGGAAGTCGCTGACCTGCGGATACAGCCATCGCTCGGCCGGCTGCCAGGGCGTGAACAGGTGGTAGTCGATCTGCCCGACCGTCATCGCCCGCACGGCGGGATGGGCCGCGCGGTAATCGCCCCGGGCGACCAGCAGTACCCGTCTGGCCGCCGGGTGCAGCTCATGGGCGGCCACCAAGAACTCCACGCCGCTCATCTCGGCCATCCGCTGCCCGGCGACCAGCAGCGCAACCGCCTGCGACTGCGCGCCCAGCCGCCTGAGCGCGGCCAGCGCCGCGACCGGCGAGCGCTCGGCCAGGACCTGGTAGTCCGCCCCGAAGCGGCGGCCGACATCACCCGCCAGCGCCTCCAGCGCCGCGGGGTCGTCATCCACCAGCAACAGCACCGGCGTCCCCATACCCACCCCCGACATGACGGCCAGACCGTGAGGTCGTGCTCCCTGGGCACGGCCAACCGCGGCACCGATCCTGTATAACACCGTCTTGTTTGCCGAACTCGGCGACCGTGACGGGGTCGGGTGCTTTGCGTTCCATGGCCGGTCAGGGCCGGGGCTGCCAACGGATTGGTGCCTCGCGGCGGCCCGTCGCTGGCCGTCGTGTTGATGGGAGGCGATCTGTTCGGCGATGTACTCGGCGTCGTTGCCGACCCCGCCGAGTAGCGAGGAGGTGAACGCTGACAGGAACCACAGCCCGACGAAGTACAGGCCGGGCTGGGATCCAACGACCCCGCGGTGGTGTGCTGGGGTGCCGTCTTGGTCGAAGACTGGGAGGTCGATCCAGGTGAAGTCGGGCCGGAACCCGGTGCACCAGAGCACCGTCGCGACGTCCATGATGCGGCCGTTCTCCAGCATCGGCGAGCCGTCCTGAACGCCGACAGTCCTTGGCACTCGCTCGACCCCGGCGGCGGCGAGCTCCTTGGGCCGCACCCGTTCGAGCGGCGAGGTAGTCGTCAGCGCCTTGGGTCGTGCTTTGCGGCCGATCGGGGTCCGCACGGTCAGCACCCGTGAGACGAACCACCAGAACGGGGGGGTGAGCAGCCGGTCCCATCTGCTGCCGGTCCGGACGGGGATGTGGCCGGTGGCCGGGCCCGATAGCCAGGTCGGGTGGGTGCGGGAGACTTCAAAGGCGATCTCGGCTCCGGAGTTGCCGGCGCCCACCACCAGCACGCCGCCCGCGGGGAGCTGGGACGGGTCCCGGTACCGGTTGGGGTCCAACTGCAGGATGCGCGGATCGAGGTCGGCGGCGAAGGCGGGGATCCGGGGCTTGCGGTGGGCGCCGGACGCGACCACCACGTGGTCGGCCAGGATCCGGCTGTCGCCGGCTGCCACGACGTACCGGTCCCCGTCCCTGGAGAGGCGGTCCACGCGGACGCCGGTGCGCACCGGCAGGTCGAACCGGGTCGCATAGGCCTCGAGGTAGTCGGCGACCTGATCTTTGGTGGGGTAGGAGAAGGCGGGTGCGGGGAAGGGCATCCCCGGCAGCCCGTCGTAGCGGGCCGGGGTGAACAGTTGCAGCGAGTCCCAGCGCTGGCGCCAGGCGTCGCCGGTCCGCTGACTGGCATCCAGGATCACGAACCGCCGCCCCCGCCTGGCCAGGTGGTAGCCGACCGCCAGGCCCGCCTGGCCGCCGCCGACGATGACCGTCTCGAACCGCTCCGGGGCCGCGGCCAGGGCCGTCCGCGGGTCGCGTTTGTGGTCGGTGGCTTGCCGGTTCATGGCTGCCGCCTAGCGCCTGACGCGACCGGGGCGAGGGCGGCGCTCAGCGCGCGCAGGAACGCTTCGGGCTGTTCGGCGGCGGGGTCGTCGGCGGCGTCCTCGATCACGTGCAGCGGCCAGCCATAGCGGGCGCTCGCGGCCTGGGCGACCCCGAGGCGCACCTGCCGGTCGTGCCGTCCCCAGATCAGGGTCGTGGACACGGCTATCCGCGCCAACTCCGCCGGTGGGATCAACCGCAGCCCGAGCTGCGGCATCAGGCTGCGGAGCGAGGCCTTCTGCCCCGGGCTGCGGGCACGGTCCAGGGCGTACGCTTCCAGCAGCGCCGCCCGCTCCCCCAGCTGCTCGCGGTACCCGTCCAGGTCGGCCATGCACTGGCGGAACAGACGCTCCTGGGTGCGGTCGGTCTGCCGCACCATGACGCCGATCATGGCGAACGTGAACCTGGGTGCCGGCCGGAACCGGCCCAGCCCCAAGCTGTCCGCAAGCACCAGCCGGGCGACCCGGTCACCGTGGCCGGCGGCGAAGCGGGCTGCGATGGCGCCGCCCAGCCCATGCCCAACTAGCGTCGGCGGCGACGCGCAGGTCCGCTCGATCAGCTCACCGAGCCAGGCCGCCACCCGGACGGCGTCCGGCGGGTCGCCGGCCACCTCCGAGGCTCCGTGACCGGGCAGGTCGGGCACCACCACCCTGTGGGCCCGTACCAGGTCCGGGATCACCCGCATCCAGCAGGCCGCGAACTCGGCGGCGCCGTGCAGCAGGAGGACCGGCGGGCCGTCACCGCCCTCCAATACCGCGGTCGAAATGCCGGCCAGCTCCAGCCGCTGCTCGGTGACGGGCATCCCGGACAGCAGGCGTTCGCGGGTGATCTCCCCACCGGAGCGCGGGGTGCGGGCCTTCACGTCGCGCTGCCGGTTCGTCGCTGCCTCTTCATGGCCACGGGTCGTGATCATCGCTTGCTCCTCACGCAGCTGTTGTGCGCCGGTATTGCGACAATGCGACCTGGCCGGAAGGCATGCATCGGCGAAACTACCCAACTTTGGGCAGCTGGCCGCGCAGGCGATTCCCGCCAGGGCGTCAGATGAGCTGGTGCTGGTAGGCGTAGGCCGTGGCCGCAGCGCGCGACGACACGCCCAGTTTGGTGAACGTGTTGCTCACGTGCCGGTCCACCGTCCGCTCGCTCAGGAACAGGTCGGCGGCGATCGACCGGTTGGTCTGGCCAGCCGCGACCAGGCGCAGCACCTGCAGCTCACGCGCGGTCAGCCCGCCCGCCGCCCGGCCGGCTGGTTTCTGGGTCAGCGCCTCCGCCCTGGCCAGGTCCGGTGCCGCCTCCAGCTGCCGGAATACCCAGCGCGCGGCATCGAGTTCCATCTCCGCGCCGTCCTCGTCCCCCAGCTGGCGGCAGGCCAGCCCGATCAGGACCCGGACCCGCGCCGCTTCGTACGGCACCTCCAGGTCCTGCCAGGCCATCCACGCATGGCGCAAGTGCTGCAGAGAGGCTCGGGCATCACCCTCGCCGAGGAGCACGGCGCCCTGGGCATGCGCGGCCACCGCCCCCAGCAGCGGCGCGGCGAGGCCACCGGCGAGCTGCATCAGCTCGTCGGCCGCGGTGCGCGCCGCGTGGACGTCACCTGCGGCAAGGATGATCTCGACGTAGGCGGCGAGCAGCTTGGACCGGGCCACGCGATCCTGCGCCTCGTCCATTACCCGGCGGATCGCCGCAGCCGCGGCATCGACCTGTCCCTGCGCCAGCCGCAGCTGGGCCAGGCCGGGCTGCGGCTCCCGCCCGAGCTGACTGGCCCGGCGGTAAGCCTCCTCTGCCTTGGCGAACTCGCCGCGCAGCCGGTGGAGCTCGGCCTGCTGGTAGAAGGCCATCCCGGCAGCCGGCTGACCAGGTGGCTCGGAGAGCCGTTCGCACGCCCGCTGCGCTTCCTCGATGGCGTCCGGCCAGGCGCCATGCAGCTGCATGATCTCGGCGCGGTGCACCAGGCACTGGCCACGGAAGGGGACCAGATCCGGCTGGGACGCACACCAATGCGTCAGCGCCGCCGTCCACTGCCGGGCCCGGCGCAGATCGAAGATCTCCTGGCACGCCTCGATCACGGCGCAGTAGACGATCCCCGTAACGACCGGCGACACCTCGCCGGCCTCAACGGCGACCATGACCTCATCCAGCAGCGCCACGCCTGCGGCCGTCTCACCCAGCGGGATCATGGACCCACCAAGACCAAGCCGGCCAAGCGCGACCAGGTCCGGGTCGCCGAAGCGCTCGCCGATCTTGGCCGCCTGGCCGAAAGCAGCAGCGGCCGCTGCGGCGTCGCCCTCGGCCATCTGCTGCAGCCCGGCCGGGAACAGCAGGTAGCCCCGTTCGACACAGTCATGCGGGAGGTCATCGAGCAGCCGGTTGGCCCGAGCGACCCAGCCGCCACCACGGGCCACCTCGCCCCGGTTAAAGAAGCTGAAGGCCAGCCAGAACGCGCCTCGAACAGCCCGCTCCACGCTGCCCCGGCGCAAGAACTCATGGTGCGCACGCGCCCCGACGTCGGCGCAGGCCTCATCCCTCCCGGTCAGGTACGCGGCCATCGCCAGCCGCTCCAGGTCCTCCGCCTCAAGCGGGGACTCCTGGTCGGCGGCCGACAGCAAAACGAAGGCATCTCCCCAAGCCTGCCGCTCGAAAGACTCCCGGCCCCGATCGAGAGCATCGGCCGTCCTCATACACCCTCCCAGCCCCCGGGTGGCCGTACTCGATGCACTGCGCCCAGCTTCCTGTTCCTGGCCCTCGTCCGGGCCTCCTCCGTGCGCGGCCGCCGCGCGCGAGCTGTGACGCCGTCAGCCGGGCTCCTGCTGGGCGACGAAACGCTGCTCGATCTTGTCGGTGTAGCCGGCGAGGGGGTCGTCGGTCTCGAGCACCGCGAACCGGCACTGGTCGTCTCCCAGAGACAGCAGGGAGGTGCGTTCGGCGCGTAGCCCGCTCACCGCCGGGTCGATCGCCCGCATCCAGTTCGTGTCCCAGGCGCACATGACGGTCGTGACGAGCCGCGCGTCGTGGCGGCTGAAGAAATCGCGCCAAAAGCAGCGCCGGATGTTCATCTCGAACCGGCCCGGCTCGGGCCGCTCGAAGTCGATGTCCCAGCCGGCGCCGTAGAACGGTTCCTCCGCGCGGCACACTTTCTCGATCTTGTCGAGTGGATTGTTCCGCTCGCTGAGAGTCTTGAAGGCGATCTCGTACGGGCGCGTCAGTACCTCTCCCATCACGTGCTGGAGATACAGGATCGTACGGCGCTCGTCACCGTCGAACAGCGGCAGGAGCATCTCGAACGACGCCAGAACCGCGGCACCGATCCCCAGCGCCCCTTCCGAGGGCTGGTCAACGATCATGTCCTTGTCGGCCTCGGCGAGCTCCCCGGCCCGGGCCCGGATCGCGGCGCTCAGCTCCTTCTCGCGCTCGGGAGCAACCAGCTGGAGGTACTTGTCAACGCCGTCTAGGAAGTCGCCCGCCATGACCCGGCCCATCACCCAGCGCGCCTCGGCTCCCAGGATTTTTTCTCTGACGCTCATGAACCAACCCCCCACGATCATTTGCTTGATCTGCACTGCCCCGGTGAGCAGCCATCACAGGTGCACGCGACCGCCGCCAGAACTCCGGGCCCGTCATGAACCCACCCCCGACAGATGCGCCATGCCCGGCAAGCCCCATGACGCGAGCACAACCTGTCTTTCTAGCCGGGGAGCATGACGCAGGCGTGCAGGTGCCATGGAAACCGTGTGGAGATGGCGATAATGCCGGGGTGGCCAGGACAGCCGCGGACGCGGTGCGCCGGATCGGCGTCAAGCTTGCTGCGCTGGCGCAAGATGGGCTGGCCTACACCGCTGACGAGTACGACCGGGACCGCTACCGGCAGGTGAGCCGGCTGGCGGCCGAGTTGCTGTCGGTGCTGAGCGGCCGGCCGGCGGATGAGCTCGCCATCGAGCTCGGCCGCGATTCCGGCTACGCCACGCCGAAGATCGACGTACGCGGTGTGCTGTTCGACGATCACGAGCGCGTGCTGCTGATGCGCGAGAGGGCCGACGGCCGGTGGTCGCTGCCGGGCGGCTGGGCCGATCCGGGGGAGGCGCCGACGGCCGCGGTCACCCGGGAGGTTCTCGAGGAGACCGGGTATCACAGCTCGGCGGTGAAGCTGATCGCCTGTTGGGACCGTGAGCTCCAGGACAACCCGCCACCTCTGCCGGTTCACGTCTACAAGCTGTTCTTCCTGTGCCGTTCGGGCGGTGCCGTGCAGCCGCCAGCGGCGCTCGAGACCGCTGGCATCGGCTGGTTCGACGTCTCCGCGCTGCCGCCGCTGTCGCTCGGCCGCGTCAATCACCGCCAGCTCGAGCGGGCACTGGCCCACCATCGTGACCCCGCCCTGCCAACTGAGTTCGACTGACGCCGCTGCGCTACCCGGCAGTGATCGCTGGAAAACCGTTGTGACCGGGAGCGGCCGGGAACGCACAATCGATCGGGTGGAGACAGACACCTTCGCGCGTGATGGTTACGTCGCAGTGCGCGGCGCTTTCGATGAGCGCATTGCCGGAGCCTGCCGGGACTTGATCTGGGACTCGCTGGGCGGGCAGGGCATCTCGCGGGCCGACCGCGCCACCTGGACGCGGCCTCTGGTCAGGATCGCGTGCCCGGAGGGTGAGCCGTTCGCCGCAGCCGCGGCCTCCGCGGCCCTGACGGCCGCCTATGACGAGCTCATCGGGGCGGGCAGGTGGACCCGGCGGGCCGGGGTGGGCGGCACGGTACCGGTGCGGTTCCCGTCGGAGGAATACCCCGGCGAGGTCGGCTACCACATCGAGGGCACCTGGTGGGGAGGCGCGGAGTACTGGACGAACCTGTGGTCGCGCACGGGCGATAGGCGAAGGCCTGGCACGAGCGAGCTGACCCCAGGCTGCTCTCG
>DAITAE010000171.1:0-8469 GCA_036824445.1 Streptosporangiaceae bacterium
CCCCCCAGTTTCCCTCCGAAACCCCGGACAGACTGCACGGCGGGTGATCCGCTCGCTGGCCGACCTCGTTTACGTGCTCCTGATCGTGGTAAAGGGGAACGTAGGTGCTGCTGTTGGGGCCGGCTGTAGGGGCTGGAGCCTGCCTCGTGTTGCGGCCGCGCCGCAGGCAGCTGGATGTGGCCCGCGCTTCCTCCCGAAACCCCGCATACCGGCGCGGGCCGCCCAGCCGCTCCCTCAGGAGCGGTCGATAGCGCAGTCCACGCCAAGCCGTGTCCCGACGTCTACGACATCCCCTCGCCGACCGCGTCTGCCATCAGCTCCTCAGCCTGGGACAGAGCCCGTACGAGGATCTGCGGTCGTCCAACCCCGGCGCGGCGAGGATGCCCGAGTGGAACGCATCCTGGCCGATCGCGGCGCGGGTTCACGCATCCGCATTGCGGCCCTGACGGTGTCCGGGGGTGCGCATCGGTACCGGCCATGGGCGCGGTAGTTGACCAGGGCGTCAAAAATGGGCGCGGCAGAATGATCCATGGACCCTAGCTACCGCGATGTGGGGCTTCTATTCGGCTGCTGAATGGTGCGGGCTGTTGCGTGAAGATGAGCGCCGAACCAGCGCTGGGGCTGAGGTGCCGGCTTCTGCTTGGAACTCGCCATGATGATGCTGGCGCCGGGCCGTTGCGTTCGGCTGTGAAGCCGGTCAGGCGGAGAGGCTTCGTGATATCCAGTCGATCACCGATGCGGCGCTATACCTGCTCGATCCGCAGGCTTTGCTGGATGCGCTGATGGAGCGGGTGAGGGAGGCTCTGCAGGCCGATACCGCTGCGATCTTGCTGCTGGATCGCCGGTCCGGCCAGCTGGTAGCGACGGCGGCGAGCGGGCTGGAGGAAGAGGTCCAGCAAGGGGTGCGGATACCGGTTGGGAGAGGTTTCGCCGGACGGATTGCGGCGCAGGGCAGTCCGGTGATCCTTAACGAGATTGATCACACCAAGGTCATCAACCCGATCTTGCTGGAGAAGGGCATCCGGTCGCTGCTGGGCGCGCCGCTGCGGTGGAGACCGGAGGATGACCGGCACCTGGCACTTCTGCGCATACGCCTCGCGGGATCGCCCTGGAGGCCGCAGCCACCCGCCTGGCGATCCCCCGCCTGGCAGTGGCAGGTAAGGTAGCGAGCCAGGCCCAGCATGCGGGCGTACGGTCTCCTACCCCGCGGCAGTGCCGGAGGCGATGAACGTCGGCGTCACGTCCATCGCCCCCGCTTGTTTACTTCTTGGCGGTGTCCTTCAGCTTCTCACCGGCCTGCTTCAGGTTGGCCTTTTTCTTTTCCGATGCCCCCTCAGCCTGGGCATACGGGTTCCCTACCGCCTTCCCGGTTGCCCGTTTGGCCTTGCCCTTGGCTGCCTGGGCGGTGTTCCTGGCCTTGTCACGCTTGCTCACCTGAATATCCTCCTTTCCCGCGGGGCGTTACTCGGCACCAGCGGGGACTCAGGTCGGCTTCCCAGGACCGCAGCGCTCAAACCAACCCGCAAGCCGGGCCAGTGCTGGCACGCGTGCCGACAAGGGTCATCAGTGGCCCTGGAATGGCACATCAACGGGGACGGCGCTACAGGGGATGGGTGTGGGTTGAGCGATCATCGCCACTGGTATCAGGCCTGGTGAACGTCGGGTGGCATGCCTGGTATCCGTATCCATGGAGCCGCGGGCTGTCTGCGAAGCCACCGTGCTAAACCGTGGCCGCCGGAGCCTCGGCTTACGGATCACCACTGGCAGTGGTCCCGCTTGGTTCATCGCGGGTGTCACGGGTGCTGGCCTGGGCGGCGGGTGTCCCGGCCGGGGCAGCACCAGGATCGGGGTAGAGGGGGCCAGCTGGCCGACCCCGACGAGTGTGAGTATGCGCATCACCGCGAGGGCCACCAGCCGAAGCCGGGTATCCGTGGCTGCGGCCTGCTTGTGGGCGGCGATGATGGCTCGCCCACGGCCGAATCACAAAACGTCGTCCCGCTCATGTCGACGATCAATACGGGCGCGGGCGCCTTCGGGCTGTTCTACGGCGCCGCACGGCGCATCCCCAGCACAACCAGGCGATCGGCACCGTCGCCCCGGCGCTCACCCGCTTCACCTGGTTACTCCTCACGCTGCGCTACCTGCCGCCTCTGTTCCACCCCTGCGGGCGGCCTGGCTGAGTGGGCCCAGCCGGGACCCCATGATGGGCTGAGTTATAGCCGTCGATAGCGCTCACGCATGGGTACTCGAGCATGGCCTGGCCGATCCCGCTCGCGGATCAGCCTCACAGTGCTGAGGTGGGTCGTGGGTGGCCGCGGGCGTGCTGCCCCAGGCGACGGTGTCGTCCATGATGCCGATTGCCTTACCGATGGGGACGGCCAGCACAACGACTCCGCCGCACGCCCACAGCAGCCACCAGGTGTGCCTGATGATCGCCAGCCCGCCCGTGATGAAGGCTGCAGTCACCACCGTCACGAGCACCCACGATGAGGGCTTGCCACGCGGGTTGCCCCTGCGGGGAATGTGCCGGTCCTCAAGCCGTTCCGAGGGCCAGTGCCCCTGCCCGCCGATGGCGCCCCCGCCCGGGCCAACCATGTCGCTTCCCGGGTCGTCGTCTCGGCGCGGCGTGACGCTGGGCGCATCACCTGAGGGCATGCCAGCATTGAGCTTCCCTAGCTGCCGCGCCCATGGGCGCCGGGTATCGAACTGACCGGCGGCCCAAAACATGGGAACGATCAACACCGCGAGGCCGGCGACCGCGACAACCACGATTACGATGATCCCGGTCGTGGTTCCAAGCAGCTCTTCCTGCGATGTGCCGACTTCTGGCGTTCGGGGCACGCCGCTCACCTCCTGGCGGCTCGCCTACCCGGCACACAGCATCTATGCGTTAAGCTGCCGCATGATCTCGCCGATCAGGGTGTCGTACCCGCCGTCCGGGCCGCCCGGCTTCGGTCAGGCTTGCCGAACTGAACGGCATGTGCCGGGCAGGCAGCCCGGCCGACCCGGGACATGTCCGGCGTCTGCGATGTAGTGCTCTGACACACTGCATGTCTTCACTTACCGAGAGCGTCCCGCAGTTCGATCAACGTGGTCCTGGGTCTGCTCAAGCAGTGGGCGCAGCGCCTCGGCAACGTCTGGAAGTCCTAGTGTTCCCGCTTCGGCCACCCGGTCCCGGTACCGCTGCAATTGCCGCTCTTCCAGTTCCAGGTCTGCTTGGAGAGCGGCCGTCCCATCGGGGCAATCACGAACGGGCGGCACCTGCACGGTCGGAGTGCCGCCCAGGAAGTCGATCTGTGTCGCGAGAATCTTCGCATGTTCCAGTTCCTGCACAAGATGGTTGCCCAGCTCCTCGACTATGGCCCGGTACTTCGCGCCCTTGATGGTGGCCATGTGCTGCACGTACTGGACGATGGACTGAAACTCAGTCCCAAAGATCGGCGTTGAGCCGCTCGACGAACTCGATCGTTTCCATGTTGCTCCTGTCTGCCAGCCGCGCGGTGCTGGCAACCTCCGCCGCTACCCGCATGCTGACGCCGCAACCATGCCGGTGAAGTATGGCCGCGCTGTTGCCTCCGGTGCGCGGTATTCGGCAATGGTCCTGACGCCTGCTCAGTGGCCCGCTGGCTATGATTGCTCCAGGTCGTGCTTGGCGGCGCACCGCGTGCAACAGGCACCTATGACCGCAACCATCCGGGTCGTCTTGTTCGATATGGACTGGACATGCATGTGGCTCATGCGGCAGCGCGTTCGCCGGTCGTGACGCTGGGCAGCTGACTCGCGCCAGCCTCTGTCTGCGCCGCCCCACTGCCCGTTTCCGCAGTTCAGCGTGATGTGGCTCCTTAGATGCTATGAGCCCTCGCGAAGTCGTATGCGGCGATGGGACCCAGCAACTGAACTTCGATCCGCCCTTGCCAATCGCGGGCCAGGTCCTCGATCACCCGCTCCACTTCGCTTTCCTGGTCGGCGGCCACGAGGAACGCGACATGTACCGCATCCAGTTCATGGGCCGGCTCCCTTACGGCGCTGGCCACAGAAACCCCCTCCATGGCCTGCTCCAAGGCCCGCGTATCCTGCTTCCGCTTGGCCGTGACCGCCTCGTTGATGATCTCGCCGAGCTCGATCCTGGCGTCCTGGGCTGCGCCGGGATCCTTGCCCTGGATCTGGTCCTGGAGCCGCGCTGCCTGCCTGTTCTCCGACAAGAGCTGATCTAGGACCGCCTCTTCGACGTAGCTGCCCTTGACAAGGAACTCTGCGCGGCCCTCGAGTTGCTCAAGAGCATCAGCGAACTCATCGTGATGGGCCGCGAGCAGCTCCTCGGCCACCGCGTCCTCGCTGGCCAGGATCGTCCCGAAGTGCAGTGGCAAGACAGGGACTTCGGTGGCGGTCGCGTCCAGGATTTCCCTATGGGTCCTCAGATCGCCTGACGACCTCAGCTGCCCGGAAAGGTCCACATCGCTGATCAGGGCCGCCAAGCCATCGGAGCGGACGACCCGCAGCAAGCCAGGATGTTCCCCTACGCCGGGCATTTCGGCTGTCACCTCGATGTCTGCGGGAAGGATCCCGTAGACGTAGATGCCTTTCTCCTGCCGCACCCTGGCGGCCCCGGCTGCCTGCTTCGAGCCGTCGGCGTTCGCCCTCTGCAGCCTCGCACGGCCGGCCTTCGTTGCCTGCCGTTTGGTACCGGTGGCCTTCGCCTTCGGCTTGGCACCGCTGACCTTGGCCGCCTGCTGTCCCGAACTGCTGGTCTTCGCTTCGTCCCGCGTGGAACCGGTGATGCGGCCCCGACCGGACATGTTCTTACCCGGTGCCGTGCCCCCGTCGCCGATGGCCCGGGATTCAGCCCGGGAGCGTGGCCTGCGGCCGTTGTGCCGCGGACTCTGCCTGGCGGTTACCTTCCGGGCTTTCGACACGTACCCGCCTGTAACCTTACTCAGGCCTTTACTATCTTTCGGGCAAAGATCAATCGCGTATGTCTTGCCATCGAGCCCGAAGGTCCGGGTCTGGACGTCCTTCGCGTTACCGCATACGTCGCAGGTGAGCATTATCTGAGTGTGAGTTGCCATCACCCTTATCCCAACCGGGCCAGTGCTAATTCGATCGAGGATTCGCTGGAACTCCGGAGAATTACCCCGGCACACGCTGCGCAAACAAGGGCATCCGCGCTGGCAGCCGTGGCTAGTGGTCTGTAAGAGCGTTGGTCTTAGTCTCCGCGCGGTGGATCTTGCCGAGGATCTCCTCGGCGTCCTGGGTCCAGGCGAAGGGCCGGGGGTGGTCGTTCCAGTGGTCGATGAACGTGCCGATGGTTGCTGTCAGCTGGCGGACTGAGGTGTAGGAGCCGCGGCGGATGGCCTGGCGGGTGATGATCGAGAAGAAGCACTCCACGAGGTTGATCCACGAGCATCCGGCCGGGGTGAAGTGCAGGGTGATCCGATTGTTTTCTGGCCTTGTGCCGCTTCAGGCAACGTTTGCCCGGGTGACGATGCGGCGGAGCCGTTCGTCGTGGGTGTGGTTGTTGCGCCAGATGATGTACCGGCGGATCATGCTGCCCTGCTGCTGGTGGCTGGCGTGGTCGGTGCCGTCGAGGGCGAAGTACCGCAGCGCGGTGAACTGGGCCTCGATCCGGTTTAACCAGGACGCGTTGGCGGGGGGTGTAGGCGATCTCGGCGTTGTTCGCCGCGGCCCACGCGCCGACCCGGCCGTCGGTGGCGGTGCTCAGGTGCGGGCTGAAGTTGTCGCAGATGATCGCGATGCGGACATCGGGCGGGTAGAGGGAGCGCAGGTAGCGGTAGAACTCCAGGAACCGGGCCCGGGTCTTGCGCGGCTTGATGTACCCGAACAGCTTGTCCTCGCCCAGCTCGTAGGCGGCGAACAGGTGCCGGACGCCCTTCGTTCTGGTGTAGGTCGCGCGCATCCGCCGCCGCGTTGCGCGCCCGGATTCTTTGCTCTTGCCGCTGATCGCGGCCCACTGCCGGCCGGGCCGGGGCTGCAGGTTCAGCGGCCCGAACTCATCCACCTATGCGGACATCCGCATAGGCCGATCTATGCCGACCCCGCGACTATGCCGAGGATCTCGGTTGCCGGCTCTCTTTGGCGTGATGACGCTGGCGTTCTTCGTCGTCTGACTGGTGCTGGTGTCGGCATAGTCTTGGGGCTGAGAGCAGCCTCGGATAGAGGGGCACCGTACTCCCGCGAGGGAGGCGAGTGCGATGGCGAGTACGCGGAGGAAGCCAGGTCAGCTGGGCCCGCAGGTCGAGGGTTACCGGGCGTGGCTGGCGCATCGGGGCTACACGCCCCAGACGGTCAGGAACACGCTGGCCGACCTGGGGCCAGCTCGGGCTGTGGATGTCGCGTGAAGGGCTGGTGACGGCGGAACTCGATGAGGACGCGATGGTGGCGTTTCTCGCGGCCCGGCAAGCGGCTGGCCACCGGAGGGCTCTCGGTCTGCGGGCAATGATTCCGCTGCTGAGCTAACTGAGGGAAGCCGGCGTGACTCCGGCAGCGAAGCCGCCGCAGACTCCTTTGGGGGCGCTGCTTGGTGAGTACCGGATGTGGCTGATCCAGGAACGGGGCCTGGCGGTGGCCACGGTGCTGCGTTATGAGAGCACCGCCCGTCGCTTCCTGCAGCAGCAGGCCATGGCCGGTGGCGTACTAAAGCCGGCTGGCCTGGCCGGAACGGACGTCAACGCGTTCCTGCTGCGGGAATGCGGTCGTGTCTCGGCCGGGTCGGCGAAGGCACGGGTCGCTGAGCTTCGCGCGGTCCTGCGTTTCCTTTCGCCCACGGTCACGATCGAGGCCGCGCTGGCCTGGGCCCAGCAAGCACCGAAGTCAGCGACGGCCGGGTAACGACCGTCGGATCACGGCGGATGACAGCCGCCCGCGGCTTCGCCCGCTACCTGTCCGGCATCGACGCTGGCACTGAGGTGCCGCCGCTGGGCCTGATGCCGCGCCGGGCGCCCTGGTGCCAGCCGTTCATCTACTCCTCAGCCGACATCGGCGCGCTGCTGGAACTGGCCGGCCGGACGATCGTCTCGCTGCTGCGGGCGGCGACCTACCAGACGCTGATCGGGCTGCTCGCGGCAAGCGGGCTGCGGATCGGTGAAGCCATCAAGCTCGACCGCCGTGACGTCGACTGGGTTCAGGGGGTGCTGCTGATCCGCGAGTCCAAGTTCGGCAAGTCGCGCCTGGTGCCCCTGCACCCCAGCAGCATGACAGCGCTCGAAGGCTACGCCCAGCTGCGCGACCAGCTCCAGCCGCGGCCTGGCGAACCGGCCTTCTTCGTGTCCCTCAACCGAAAGCGCCTGCTCTACGCCGTCGTCCAGCTGACGTTCCGGCAACTCATCAATAACGCCGGCATCGGCGCCGGCGCGCCCTCCACGCCGCGGCTGCACGACTTCAGGCACACCTTCGCCGTCCGCACCCTGCTCAGCTGGTATCGCGCGGGCGAGGACGTGCAGTCCAAGATTCCGTCGCTGTCGACCTACCTGGGTCACCGCGAGCCGGCGTCCACCTACTGGTATCTGTCGGCGGCCCCGGAACTGCTTGCGCTGGCCGCCGCCCGGCAGGACACCGCATGGTCGGCGGCGCGGCCACGACGCTGATCGCCCCGACTTTGCAGGCGTTCTTCACCCGACCGGCTCATCCAGCAGCGTCAGGCCAGCCCGCAGACCATCGCGGCCTACCGCGACACCCTGCGGCTGCTGTTCAGCTTCGTGCACCAGCGGACCAGGAAGATGCCCGCCCAGCTCGACTGGGACGACCTGGACGCCATCACGATCTCGGCGTTCCTGAACCACCTCGAGGGCGAGCGCCACAACAGCACCAGGACCCGCAACCTGCGCCTGACGGCGATCCGTTCGCTGTTCTCCTACGCCGCCCTGCGCCACCCCGAGCACGCACTGCACATCCAGCGCGTGCTGGCGATCCCCCCGAAACGGTTCGACAAGCGGATCGTGACATTCCTGACCGCCACCGAAGTCGACGCACTGCTCGCCGCACCGGATCAGGCCCGCTGGGAAGGCCGGCGAGACCGGGCCCTGATGCTGCTGGCCATCCAGGTCGGCCTTCGGGTCTCCGAACTCACCAGCCTGAACTGCAGCGACATCACACTCGGAACGGGCGCCAGCGTCCACTGCGAAGGCAAAGGCAGAAAGCAGCGAGCCGTCCCTCTCCGAGTATCTCGAAGAGGCGGCCAGCCGATGAGCCCCACGCGGCCCGTGTGTATCACGGTCCGCATGGGGCAGCGTTAGCAGACGTGCCCCGGGCCCGGACTCTGATGCATCCCGCTCACCGGACCGGGGCATCTTACCTAGACTGCCACGCCGCGCCGAGGCCTCCGCTGCCGGGTACCAAACCGGGTGGCAGTCTTTGCCGTGGCCTTACTCGTTTACGTGCTCGCGATCGCGGTAGCGGGAAGCGTAGGCGCCACTGTCCGGGCTGCCCGTTGGGGGCTGGCAACTGCGTCGTAGG
>DAITAE010000172.1:0-8453 GCA_036824445.1 Streptosporangiaceae bacterium
GACGAGCCCGCTCCCGGCTCACCCGCGGCGGGCCGAGGCGCGAACGCCCAGGCGGCTGTCGGCATGGCACGCGGCGTCCGCTCGTCCGTCGTGCGGCTGCCCCGGTCGGTGCACGGCGAAGGCGATCATCACGGCTTCATCGCCCGCCTGATCGCAATCGCCCGCGACTGGGCGTCTCCGGCTACGCCAGCGACGGGTCCAGCCGCTGGCCCGCGGTGTACGTACTGGACGCCGCATACCTGTTCCGCCTGGCGGTGCAGGAGGCCCCGGCGGGATCGGTGCTGCACGCGGTCGCCGACGAGGGCGTGCCGGTCCGCGACATCGCCGACATGATCGGCCACCACCCGAGCCTGCCGACGGCTTCGGTCCCGGCCGAGGATTTCGGCTTCCTGAGGCCGATCCTCGCGATCGACCAGCCGGCATCCAGCACGCTGACCCGCGACCTGCTGGGGTGGCGGCCGGTCCAGCCCGGGCTCATCGACGACCTGGACAAGGGCCACTACTTCGGCTGAGCACGCAACACCTCGCCGGCAACGCCGAAGCCGACGTCCGGCTCATCCGGCGGATGCTCCAGATGCCACCGGACCAACGGGCGACCGACTCCTCCGCCAGCGCGGGGCGTCAGCCGAGACCCAGGTGATCTTCGAACTGCCGGGCAAATAGGTACTGCGGGCACTCAAGCGTCAGCGGGAGATCCTCCGGCACCCGCGCCG
Source organism: Streptosporangiaceae bacterium (assembly GCA_036824445.1). Taxonomy (GTDB): domain Bacteria; phylum Actinomycetota; class Actinomycetes; order Streptosporangiales; family Streptosporangiaceae; genus UBA9676. The sequence continues at coordinate 714 of DAITAE010000172.1, forward strand.
GAACGACACCTCACCTGCTGGGGGGTTGTCGTCCGGTCCGGCACTTCGGTGCGGCGGCAGGTCGCATCTGCCGCGCCGGGGGGTAAGGAGTTTCATTCCGTCCCGCTGGCTGCCGGGCCGGTCGTGGGCCGGTGCGGGGGATCTGCGCGCAGCGCCGGGTCTGATCCGTTCCCGGCTGCGGTCCTCGCCGTTGACCGGGCGTGTGGGGCGATCGCCAGCTCCTGGGGCTGGTGACCGGGTGCCGGCTTGCCGACTATCTGGTAGACGGCCTCGCCGTCCACGGTTTCCTTTTCCAGCAGCAGTTCGACGAGCTGGCCGAGTTCGGCGCGGTGTGCGCGGATGAGTGTCACGGCGGACTGTTCCGCCTCGCGCAGCAGCCGGGCGACCTCGCCATCGATGGTGGCCTGGGTTGTTTCGGCGAACGGCCGGCTGGACAGGCCAGGGCCGCCGCCGCCCAGGAACACCGACCCGCCCTCGGGGTAGCCGACCGGGCCAAGCGCCGGTGACAGGCCGAACTCGCGCACCATCTTGGTCGCCAGATCGGTGGCGCTGGCCAGGTCGTTGGCCGCGCCGGTCGAGCCCTGGCCGACTTCGACGAGCTCGGCGGCGCGGCCGCCAAGCCTTACCGCGAGGGATTCGGTGAGATAGTCCTGGCCGTACAGGTGCCGCTCGACCAGCGGGAGTTGCTCGGTGACGCCGAGCGTTTGGCCGGCCGGCAAGATGGTCACCTTGGCGACCGGGTCGGCATGATCTGAGAGGGCGGCAACGATCGCGTGGCCCGCCTCGTGCACGGCGACGGCTTGCTTCTCCTCGGGCAGCAGCACGTTGGAACCCTCGCGGCGGCCGAGCAGGATCCGGTCTCTGGCAGCGCCGAAGTCGGCGGCGGTCAGTACCTCGCGGCTGTCGCGCACCGCGACGATAGCGGCCTCGTTGGCCAGGTTGGCCAGGTCGGCGCCGGAGAAGCCGGGAGTGCCCCGGGCCACGACGTTCAGGTCGACATCGGGGGCCAGCCGCTTGCCCCGGCAGTGCACGGCCAAGATCGCGGCCCGCTCGGTCAGCGTGGGCAGCGGGATGATGACCTGCCGGTCGAACCTGCCTGGCCGCAGCAGCGCCGGGTCGAGGATCTCTGGCCGGTTGGTAGCGGCGAGGACCACGATTCCCTGGGCCATGTCGAAGCCGTCCATCTCCGACAGCAGCTGGTTGAGCGTCTGCTCGCGCTCGTCGTTGGACACCACAGCGCCCGCGCCCGACCGCCGCTGGCCGATGGCGTCGAGCTCGTCGACGAAGATGATCGCCGGGGCTCGCTTGCGTGCCTCGGTGAACAGATCACGGACCCGGGCCGCGCCGACGCCAACGAACATCTCCACGAAGCTGGACCCGGTGACGGAGAAGAACGGTACCGATGCCTCGCCGGCCACCGCGCGGGCGAGCAGGGTCTTGCCGGTCCCCGGCGGGCCGATCATCAGAACGCCGCGCGGCGCCATCGCACCGGCCCGCTGGTAGCGTCCCGGATTGCGGAGGAAATCGATCACCTCGGCGATCTCAGCCTTGACGCCCTCATAGCCGGCGACATCGCTGAACTTGGTCTGTGGCCGCTCGGCGTCGAAAACCTTCGCCCGCGACCTGCCCACGCCAAGGACTCCCCCCAGCGGGCTCGCGGTGCTGCGCGCCATCCGCCGGAACAGGTAGAAGACAAACAACAGCGGCAGCAGCAGAATCAGCCAGGACAGCAGCTGGGTGCCGAAACCGGAGCTGGGCGCCGATGCCGTGATCTGGACGCCGCCTGCCGTGAGCTGCTGGTTCAGCGCCGGGGTGGGCTGGCCGGGAATGATGGTGGTGTAGGACTTGCCGTTGGTGAGGGTGCCGGTGGCAGGCGTGTTGCCGGTGCTGGACGCGAACGTGACGGTTTTGATCTTGTGCGCGCCCGTGTCCGCGATGAACTGCGAGTAACTGAGGGTGACCACCGAGCTGGAATGAATCGCGGGCAGGAACAGAAACAGCACAAACGTCAGCCCCAAAGCGATCGGCCACAGCCAGAGCCGCCAGCGCGGCGGGGGCGGCGGTGCGGTCCGGACCGGCCGGTCGCCGGGCGGCGGGGGAACCGGCTGCTTACTCATAAGTCCTTCTTTCACCGGCAGGACAAGAGGGTTCTGGGCGGCAAGAGCGTTACTCCTTTACTTAGGGGCCGATCACGCCTTCCCGAGACCACGAGTACCCTCACGACATCGCCTGGGCCCTGCCTGCCCCCGCTCTCTGACTGTGGCCGATGTTCTGGTACCGGTGGTGCCCGGGGTGGTCCCCGGCGTCCCATTCCGCGCGGAGGCCGGGTGCGGCCATCATCGGGTCGTGGTAGGTGTCGGCCGGGCGGGCATGCCAGAAGCTGCGCTGACCTCGGTGCTTCCCGAAACGGTTGCCCGCGGGCCGGCCTGTGCCTCGCTGACGGAGAGCAGAACTCGACGATCGCTCACGGAAAGCGGGGCCCGGCGAAGGGCAGCTGCTGTCATAGGCCACCTCGGCTTGGCTGCGCGTCAAGCGCTACCGAGGTCCAGAGCAGCCGGGAGGAATCTCAATCTCGTCTATACGCAGATAAACGAGCGCACCTTCCTACGCTGGACGCTACGCCCCGTCCGCTCAAGAGACAAATGAGCATGGAGACGAGGCTGCGCGGCGGTCGGAGCGCGTGCTGTCCGGCGAGTGCGTTAGAAACTCCCCATCACCTGAAGCCTGTTAGTCCGGCCGGCCAGCCGCCGGTGCCAGGGGCGCGTCCTCGTCCGGCAGTACAGTCATGCGAGCCTCGCAGTTGGGCACAATGTCTAGGTTGCTACCGGTGCCGGGTCGGCGCATGGGCCGGTCTGACCAGCGGCCTGGCCCGGCCATCGGACCGCACAACCCACGCTACGCCACAGACATGCCAACGGCAGGCCAGGCCAGGGCGCGGGACTTGCCAGCGATACCGCGACATGGCCCAGGGAGACACCCGAACTTCCCGGATCCATTGATCAGCACCGGCGCGGCTGATCCCGCGCGGTCGCCGAACGTCACCGCCGCTCCCAAGGGCACCCAGAATTGGCGGATATGGCCGTTCGTGACGGCTGGTAGTGCACCTGGCCACGCGCACCGAGTCGGCAACGGCGTGCCTGCGACCGCTAAGGGACCCCCTGCTGCGCTCACATTGCGTAGCCGGGCACCCAGCTCCCAGCTGGATGTAGCCAGAGGGAGCCTGGGATGGGGAGCAGCAGATCTGGACGCACTTCACGACGGCAGGCCCTATATAGAGCCGGAGCACCTGCCTGATATATAGAGCCGGAGCACCTGCCTGCCGGCGGTAGCCCGCCGTCGCCATGCGAGCGGGCGTCTCCAGCTCACCGATCTTGTGGTCTTGATCGTTGTGGCCAAAGCGTCAGTTACGACAAGACGATCCCCGTAGGCAATGGGCACACACGGGTCCGGCCTAGGAAGCCACCGCTGGGTCACCGAGCGCAGCTTCGCCTGGCTGCACGCCTTCAACGGCTCCGCACCCGCACGAATACGACGCCGGCATCCACCTCGGCCTGCTCCAGCTCGCCTGTGCCCTCCGGGGGAACCCCGGACCTACGCTCGCACATGCCGAAAGTCGTGCGTTGCACAGGCGCATACTTATGCGCCGATTAGCATGTTCGCTCGTGGTCTTGTTGGCAGACTGCCGCCCGCGAAGATTTGCCGCACGGTGTCGTCATGCATGGCCAGGCGCACGCCGAACGCCGAATATTTGCTAATCCATGCAGATAGCTGTCAGCCTGTGTGCGCGCGCAGATTAACCATTCTGCACAGTGGTTCGAGACGATGATCATCTGAGGTATGGAAGCGATATGGGCCTGGATAGGGCAGCCGCACTGTACGGCGGGATGCAACCCGGCTGGGCTAGTTCCAGCTGCCCGCGCGGGCGGGAGTCCGTCCGCTGATCAGTTCGGCGGCGTATTGCTGCCCCGGCCGGGCCGCCGCTGGCGCCGAGGACGCCGTCGGCGGTGTCGAACAGGATCTGCTGGAGTGGGCGGGGCAGGTCGCCGTGCCAGATCAGGGCGGCGGTGGCTGTCAGCGGGTGGTCGGCGATGCTGACCCGGGTCATGTCGCTGGTGCCCGCCGGGCGGGGGAGCCGGGTCACGCCGGGTGGGGGTCCGGCGATGGCGGTGGGGCCGGTCAGCACCGCGGCGGGCCGGCTGGCGGTCGCGGCAAAGGCGAGTGCCATCGGCAGGGAGTGCCGCACCGGCGGGTCGGTGAACTCGAACCGCGGGCCTGTGGCCCGCAGGATCTTCAGCCAGCGGTCGTAGGTCGCGGGACTGGCGCGGCGCGGCCCGTGGATGACGTCCATGCTGGCCAGCTCGTCCAAGCCGATCACGCCGCGGCCGGCCGCCGGGTGCGAGGACGGGATCCACACATCGGGCTCGAACTGTCCCAGGCTCATGGCATCCAGCGGGGCGGGCAGCGTGTCGGGGCTGGCCGTCAGCCAGCCCAGGCCGGCGTCGGCCCGGTGCTGGCGGATCGGTGAGAACTCCGCGTCGAAGGCCGTCTCCAGCCAGACCACATCCACGCCCGCGGCCGCCGCCGCCGACCGCAGCCCGGTGGCGGACGCTACCGCCAGGGCCTCAGGCAGCCCCGGCGGGATGACCACCCGCAGCCGCGGCCGACCCAGGCCTGCCGCCTGCCGGGTACGGCTCACCCCGTGATCGAGCAGGGACAGGATGGTCCGGGACTCCTGCAGCAGCACGGCGCCCGCCGCGGTCAGCCGCACCCCCTCGCGCCGGCGCTGCAGCAGCGGCGTGCCCACCATCTCCTCAAGGCGCCGGATCTGCTGGCTTAGCGTCGGCTGGGCGATGAACATCCGCTCCGCCGCGTGCGTGAACGTGCCAGCGTCAGCGACCGCCACGAAGTAACGCAAATGCCGGAGTTCGACGCCCTGCGGCGCCACGCCCTCCGAACTCGGCAACAGGATCGGTTCTGTCTCTGCCAGCACGACCGGCTGGCCGCTGCTGTGGTCCTCGTAGTAGATCTCGATGGCGTCAGAGTTCTGCTGCCCGACGGTGATCATCCCCATCGTCTTGCCTTCCTGATGGGTGGTAGGGCCTTCAGGATGTCGGCCGGAGCCCGTCTCGTACCTCACGTGAACTCGTAGTCTGCCAGCGCCCAAAAGGCGCCGGAAACCGACCGCCTGACCTCCCCCCGCTCGGCTGAGCTCAACCCGGCGACCCCTAGTCCTGACTGCGGTGTCCGGCTAGCGTGATGGTTGTCTTTCTGCTGCGTGTCGGGAGCAGGGAGGATGCATGGAAAAGACGCGGGCACCACCGCCAGAAGGGGCCAGTCCCGCTCTGCGGGCCGTACTGGACCGGTCAGAAGGAGCGGGCAGCGGGTCCAGTCCTTTGCGCGACGAGATCGTCACATCTTGGGAGCGTTGTGCCCGCGCGGGCTTGCGGCCCGACCGGTTTGAGGTGCCCTACGACGCTGACGTGGATGACCGTGGCCGGCTCTGCTGGGCAGCCGGACCAGTGCTCGACCGGGTGGGGGACGACCTGGACGGCACCGGGGTCGGGCTCCTCCTGACCGATCAGCGGGCGCGGGTTCTCGCCCGCCGGGTTGCCGACCACGACACGGCCGGGCTGCTCGACCGCGTCCAGCTCGCCCCCGGCTACGGCTACCGGGAAGAGCAAATCGGCACGAACGCGATCGGCACGGCGATCGCAGGCTGCGGCCCGGCAGTGGTGGCCGGCCAGGAACATTTCGCTGACGCCCTGACGCGGCTGGCCTGCGCGGCGGTCACCATCGCCGATCCTGCGACCGGGCGGGTCATCGGGGTAGTTGACGTGACCTGCGCCGCCGACAATGCCAGCCCGTTGATGCTCCCGCTCGTCAAGCGCGCCGCCTGGGAGATCGGGCAGCGTCTCCTGGACGATTCCTCCGCCGATGAGCGGATACTGCAAGAGCACTTCCTCAGAGCACGAAGAACCTCGAAAGGGCCAGTCCTGGCGCTGAGCCGGCGCACCATGCTGGTCAACGGCGCCGCGACCGGGATCGTAGAGCCTGCTGACCGCGAACTGCTGTGGGACAGCATGCTGCGCAGTCTGGCGAGCGGGCAGCAGCAGCCGTTCACGGTCCCGCTCGCCAACGGCCGGCAGATCGCGTTTGGCTGCGAGCCCATTCTCGATGGGATCCGCCTAGTTGGCGTGCTCGTCCGCCCCCGCACAGCAACGGCACGGACGCATGGCGCCCGGGAGCGTCGCAACACGGCAAGTACGCCAGCCCACGGATGGTCCAGCCTCACTGCCGCCGAACTCGCTGTTGCCGAACAGGTCGCCCAGGGCCTGACCAACCGTGAGGCCGCGGCCCACCTGTATCTGTCGCCGCACACGATCGATTTCCACCTCCGCCAGGTCTTCCGGAAGCTGGATGTCCGATCACGCGTCGAACTGACCCGGGCCACTCTCCGGCGGCAAGCCGAACCGCCACGCTGAACCAGCCGCCAACACGCCCCAAACCGGGGCAGCTACAACCGCCGCCCCCTCGAACGGAACTCCGCCGCAACCGGCAGGCCTCGGTAACCGCCAGCACGCCGCGCACGGTCCACCGCATAACGTGCCGCCGCCGGCTCTTCTGTTGCGGTGATGCCCCACCGGCCGGCCGGCGTGACCGTGGGTCGCCGGGCGCACTGGATGGGGTGGCGGTCATGGCCTGCGTCTCCTTGGCGGGCGGACGGTGGTAGGTTCGCCTGCTACCCGCCCCATTGCATCGCGACCGCCAGACTCCGGTCAGGCTCGTTATGTACTCATGGCGTGGGCGGGCCGTCCAGGCCGTAGTGAAGCGAAGGCCCGGCACCGGGCCTATCGGCCGGGCTGCCCGGGCGGGATCGCCGGTAGTGATAGCTACCAGTGCACCGTCGCCGACGAGCATGCCCGGCCGAGATGTACGACGCGGCGCGGAACCGGGCCGGGAACTGCGCCCGTGAGAAGACCCGGCCGACCCGATCCCCCGGCTGCTCAGCTCGGAGGCGACGCTGCCGCCCGTGCGTCAGCCCAGGTCCGGGCGTCTATGGCGTCAAGGACAGCCAGTTGTGCCTGGTCGACGGCCCAGGTGGCGTAATCCAGCGCATCGGCGGCGTCTTCCTCGGCAGCCTCGGCATCTTCTTCTGCCATCTTGACGTCATGCTGGTCGCGCTTGCGGGCGATGCGGTCCTGCAGGTCCTGCATTTTGGCCTGGGCATCGGCTTGCATCGACTTCCACTGGCTTTGCGCGCGGCCAGCAGCCTGCCCGGCCTTCTCCGTGACGGCAGTTTGGCGGGCGGCGATGTCTGCCTTCGCCCGGTCGATGCGCGCCTTGACCTGCTCGTTGGTTTCCTTCCGGGCTTGTCCGAAGGAACTCTTCAGATCCGCTACCCGCTGCTCCAGGCCATCTATCTGGTCGGAGACGTTCATGGTTGTCCTCCTCGATCTGGACCTCACGCGGCAGCTTGTCCCACGCGAGGGACCGCCGGCAGTCCCCTACAGTGCAGCCTGTAGGGGCTGTTGTTGGCTAATACCTGACACCAATGGCGCGATTGCTGCTCGCGTGGTCCGCCATCGCATCCCTGGCCCCACTACTCGGCCTGGTGGTCTCCGCGAGCCTGAGCGTTGGGAACGGCAGAGCCGGTGCCGGGCAGGTCGTGTGCGGCAACGGGCCCGGAAGCCAAGTGCTGATGGATCTCGTGGAGCTTGCACCCCGTGCCCGGCGCGGGGT
>DAITAE010000173.1:0-8450 GCA_036824445.1 Streptosporangiaceae bacterium
CGGGATCGAAGGCGGCGAAGACGTGGTCGAAGCGCCGCAGCTCCTCGTAGCGGTCGAGCAGCGTGCCGATGCGTTCCTGCCCGCCGACCGCGAACGACGTGATCCAGCCCAGGTGGTTCAGGCCACCGTACGAGAACGCGATCTTGTCGCGGTCCGCGCCGAGGAACCGCGCAAGACGGTCGAGTGCGCTGCTCGGTGTGTCGCAGACGCCGACCACCCGCACGCTCGTGTGCAGGGAGAGCGCCTGGGTGATCAGCCCGGCCGGGTTGGTGAAGTTGATGAGAACCGCCCCGGGAGCACACCGGGAGAGGATCTCGCAATACGAAAGCAGGACCGGGATCGTCCTGAGCGCCATCGCGCACCCGCCGGGACCGGTCGTTTCCTGGCCGACGATGCCGCGCCGCAGCGCCACCTCCTCGTCGACGACCCGCGCGCTGTCGCCGCCAACCCGGATCGCGGAGAAGACGAAATCCGCGCCCGCGAACGCCTCCTCGACCTCGGCGGTCAGCTGGACAACGCCCGGCCGCCCCAGTGCGGCGGCCAGTTCGACCGCGAGCCGCCCGATCGTCTTCCGGCGCAGCTCGTCGGGCTCGAACAGGGAGATCTCGTCGAAGGCCGCCCCACGGAAGGACAGGACCCCCCGGACGAACGCGGGTATCCGGACACCTCCGCCGCCGAGTATCGCCAGCTTCATGGCGGCGGGCCCTGCCCGGGCGGCCGGCCGTCAGGCCCGGCGCGCCGGCCGTCCAGTGGGTCCCGGCTCGCCCGGCCTGCCCGTTCGCCGGCCGCCACCGTCGCGGCGGCCGCCGCCAGCGCGGAGGCAGCCAGGCTCAGGCCCTCCACGTCCACCTCACCCACGGCACCGAGCCGGCTCACTGTGTCTGAGCCGGCCGCGTTGCCTGCCGCGACGGCCTCCGTGATCGATGCCCCCTTGCACAAGGCGCCGATCAGAGCCCCGGCGAAGGCGTCACCCGCGCCCGTCCGGTCGCGCACCCGCACCTGCCTGACGCCCTCGGTCACCTCCGTCTCTCCGGGCCGGCCCGGCTGGCCGGCCACGATGGCGCCGCTGGCACCCCGCTTCACCACCACCGGCGGGCCCCAGGAGACCGCGGTGTCGATCGCGGCAGCGAGCGAGGGAGCCCCCGTCAGCCGGAGTAGCTCCTCGGCATTGGGCAGGAACACGTCAGCCAGCCGGGCGCAGGCCAGTACGGCCGCTGGATCGGCGGCAATCTCGTTCAGGCCGACATCGACAGCGACCCGGATACCCAGGTCACGCGCTTCCCGCATGAGCCCGGCCATTCCCAGGTGGGCATGCAGGTAGCACCAGGCCGGCCGCTCCTGGCGCAGGACCTCCAGCCAGCGCTCGTGCTCGCGGGTCTCGGTCTGGGCGCGCGGCGGAATGTAGCTGATGAACGCCCGGTCTCCCGCGTAGTTCACCACCACGGTGATGCCAGCGGCGGGACCACTGACGCGCTGGGAGGGCGACAGGTCGACCCCGGCACGATGGCAGTACTCCTCCACCACGCGGGAACCGAGATCGTCGCCGAGCAGGGTGGACAGGCCCGCACTCACGCCCATCCGGCTGGCGGCACCGGCCGCGGTGACGGCGCCGCCGCAGGAGATCGCGAACTCGTCGGCGAAGATCTCTTCCCCGGGAGCGGGCAGGGACGGCACGTCGCCGAAAACGATCTCCAGGAACATTGTGCCAAAGGCGATCAGGTCCATGAGGCCACCGTCACCGGAAGGCCTCGGTCACGGCGTCGGCCCGGGCGACGTGGCAGGCGGCGCTGTGCCCGGGGAGCAGTTCCCGCGGCTCTGGCGTGATCCGGTGACACTCGTCGATGGCGAGCGGGCACCGCCACCGGAACCGGCAGCCAGGTGTCGGGTCGATGACCCTGGGCGGCTCACCGCGGTCGGTCTCCGCGCCCACGCCCAGCGGTGCCCGGGGGTCCGGCACCGCCGAGAGCAGCAGCTGGGTGTAGGGGTGCTTGGGGTTGGCGAGCACGTCCTCGACCGGCCCGGATTCGGCGATCTGGCCCGCGTACATGACGATCAGGCGGTCGGCGACGTATCGGGCGCTGGCGAGGTCGTGGGTGATGTAGAGGATCGACACCCCCTCGGAGTCGCGCAGCCGCACCATGAGGTTGAGCAGTCCGATCCGGATGGAGACGTCCAGCATGGAGACCGGCTCGTCGGCCAGGATCAGCTTCGGCCGGAGCGCGAGGGCCTGCGCGAACCCGACCCGCTGCCGCTGCCCGCCGCTCAGCTCGTGCGGGAAACGCTGGAGCACCTCGGCCGGCGGGGTCAGCCCGACCACGTCGAAAACCCGGGCCGCTTCGGCGTAGCGCTGCTCCCGGGACAGCTCGGGCCGGTGCAGTTTCAACCCGCGCATGATGCCATGGGCCACGCGGAACACCGGGTTGAGCGAGCTGAATGGGTCCTGGAAGACCATGGGCACCAGCCCGGTGTAGCGGAGCGTGTCCTGGCGGGACCTCAGCGCCGACAGCGGCGTTCCCTGAAAGTAGATCTCGCCGCTGGTCGGCTTGTAGATCTTCGCGAGCAGCCGGGCGATCGTGCTCTTGCCGCTGCCGCTCTCCCCGGCCAGCGCGACGATCTGGCGCTCACCGATGGACAGGCTCACGTCGTCGACGGCGTGCAGCACCTGCCGGGAAAGCGCGTTGCCGATCTTGAAGTGCCTGCTCAGGCGTTCGGTGCTGAGTACCGGCTCGGTGCTGGCCTCGGTCACGGCGGGCTCCCCGGCTCATCGTTATGCGCCTGCGGGCTGTAGGTGTCGTCGTGCAGGTAGCACCGGACCCGCGTGCCGTCCACCCAGTACTCATCCGGCGGCGCGGTCTCACAGCGGGGCATGACCTTGGGGCAGCGCGGCGCGAACCGGCAGCCCTGGGGCGGCCGGGCCAGGTCGGGCGGGCTGCCGGGAATCCCCGTCAGCGGCAGCCGCGGCCCCCTGATCGACGGGAAGGCCTCCATCAGGCCTGCGGTGTAGGGGTGCAGCGGGGAGTCGAAGACGGCACGGGTGGCCCCGAGCTCCGCCACCTGGCCCGCGTACATGACCATGAGCTGGTCGGAGAAGTGGCTGACCAGCGACATGTCGTGGGTGACGAAGATGACGGCGAACCCGAAATCCCGCTGAAGTTCCTTGATCTGGACCATCAGCGAACGCTGCGCGACCACGTCGAGCGCGGACGTGGGCTCGTCCATGATCACGAGTTCCGGAGTGAACAGCATCGCCATGGCGATCATCGATCGCTGGCGCATGCCGCCGGAGAGCTGGTGCGGGTAGCTCTTCAGATGCACCGGGTCGATGCCGACCATGCGGAGCACCTCGGCCGACCGGCCGTCGATCTGCTCCTTCGACCTCACGCCGTGGGCCCGCATCGCGTCCGCGAACTGCGCCCCGATCGACTTGACCGGGTTGAGCGCGTTCATCGCGCTCTGCATGACCACGGACAGGTCCTTCCAGCGGACCGCGGCCAGCTCCGTTTCGGTCAGGCCGACCATGTTCCGCCCCCGGAAGCAGACGCTGCCGCCGGAGACACGCGCGGGCGGGGCGAGCAGCTGGGCGATCCCGAACAGCAGCGTGGACTTGCCGCAGCCGGACTCACCGACGATCCCGATGAACTCACCCGGGCCCAGCTCGAAGCTGACGTGATCGACCGCCACCACGCTGCCGGTGTCCGTGATGTATTCCACGGACAGGTCGCTGACCTCCAGCACCGTCCCCGGGACCGCGGGGAGCGGGGCGGCCTGCTCGCCAGGTTTCTCCCTAGCCGGCACGCTTGACACGTATTCTCCTCACCGGCCGCAGCGCTGGGTTCCCGATCTCGTCGAAGGCGTAGTTGAGCAGTGCGAAGGCCGCACCGAGGGCGACGATGCAGGCGCCGGGGACGATCGCCCACAGGTACTGCCCGGTCTGGAGCGCCTCGTTGTTCTCGGCCCAGTAGAGCATCGTCCCCCAGCTCACCGAGTTCGGGTCGCCCAGGCCGATGAACTGCAGCCCGGCAGAAAAGAGCACCGCGTAGAGCGCGTTGGTCAGGAAGCAGGCGACCAGCAGCGAGGTCATCGTCGGGATGATCTCGACAAGGACGATGTACATCTTGCGCTCGCCGCGCACCCGGGCCGCCATCAGGAAGTCCCGGTTGCGCAGCGACAGTGCCTGCGCCCGGAGCTGGCGCGCGGTGTAGGACCAGCCGGTCAGGGTGAGCACCACGACCAGGACCAGGGTGCCGGCGTTCTGCACGTAGGTCGCGATGACGATAAGCAGCGGGAACAGCGGGATGACCAGCAGCACGTCGGTGACCAGGCTGAGTGAGCCGTCCCACAGCCCGCCGTAGAAGGCGGCGGCCACGCCGATCAGCATCGCTATCACGGTGGCCAGCAACCCGACCCCGACCGCTATGAGCAGCACCTGCCGGGTGCCCCACACCGTCTGGGCGAAGATGTCCTGGCCAAGCGCGGTCGTCCCGAACAGGTGCTGGGTGGATGGGCCCAGGCTCCGGGGGTAGATCGTCGCGTTCGGGTCGTCCTGGGCGATCACCCCGGGGAACAGCGCGACCAGGCAGAACAGCGCGAGCAGCGCCGCGCCCACGGTCGCCTTGCGGTTGGACCGGACGGCGCGCACCAGCCGCCGCAGGCCCGCCCGTCCCCGCCTTGCCGGCTGGCCGGCGGCCGGCGCCTCCGGCAGGGCGGTGTCCTGGCCGGGGGCCGCCGTGACGGGCCGGAGCATCGCCATGGTTAGCCCGCCGTCCTGGTGCGCGGGTCGAAGATCGCCGTGGCGATGTCCGCGAGCAGGATCGCCAGCAGGACCGCGACGGTGATCAGCAGGAACAGCGCCTGCATCAGGGGGTAGTCCTCGTAGGTGACGGCCTGCAGCAGCATGTAGCCGACGCCCGGGTAGTTGAACACGTACTCGACGAGAATCGCGCCGCCGACCACGAAGCCCAGCGACATGGCGAACCCGGTGAGGTTCGGCAGGATCGCGTTGCGCGCCGCGTAGTCGAGCATGATGCGCCGGCCGGGCAGCCCCTTGGCCCTGGCCATGCGCACGTAGTCCTCGGCCAGTGTGGTCACCATGGTGTTGCGCATGGTCAGGATCCAGGTGCCGATCGTGGTGATCAGCAGCGCGACGGCCGGGAGAAGCGCGTGCGCAAGCACGTTGCCTATGAACGGCAGACTGAACGACGGCGTGAGCGTGACGTCGAACCCGAACCCTGCTGGCAGCCAGTTCAGCTGGACGGCGAACACCAGGATCAGCATGAGCCCGATCCAGAAGTACGGGATCGCGGACGTGATCACGAAAACCGGCGGGGCGATGCTGTCCAGCCGCCCGCCGCGGCGCCAGGCGGCCAGGATGCCGATCCCGGTTCCCAGGAGGAACGCCAAGATCGTGGTGATGCCGACCAGGCCGAGAGTCCAGGGGATCGCGCCGAGGATGACGTGGCCGACCGATTGCGGATAGAAGTACAGCGAGGTGCCGAACTTGCCAGTTGCCACGTCGCCGATGTAGGTGACGTACTGGGAGAGCAGGCTCTGGTGGTTGTTGAGGCCGAACGCCACGGCCAGCGCCTTGAACGCCTGCGGCGACACCGGGCCGCGGAACTTGCTCATCATGGCGATCGCCGGATCCCCGGGCATCAGCCGCGGCAGGAAGAAGTTGAGCGTCAGCGCCGCCCACAGGGTCAGCGCGAAGAAGCCGAGGCGGCGAAGTCCGAACCTCATGCCCTGTTCCCGCTGCTCATTCTCACATCCCTATGTTCATCCGCTGGCACGCTGTGCGGAAGGGCACGAGCCCTTGGTTGGGGCCCGCCCGGCCCAGGACCAGCCGCGGCTGTGCTGGTGGGGTCCGGACCGCCCGGGCGGTCCGGACCCCACCAGGTCCTTACTTCGCGGGCTCGAGGTTCATCATCTGCTGGCCCCAGTCCGGGTAGTTGTACGCGGCTGGCTGCGCGTACGGGTTGGACTGGGTGACCCAGCCCTTGAAGGTGCCCGTGTCGTACTGGAACCAGTCGACCGACTCGGTAACCGGGATGACGGGCACCTCCTGCAGCATGACCTTCTGCAGCTTGCTCACGATCGCGTGCTGCTGGCCGGCGTCGGTCGTCTTGGGGTAGGCGTTGATCAGCGCGTCCGTGGCCGGGTTGCTGTACCGCTCGAAGTTCGAGCCTGCGGGCTGCCCGATCGGGGCGGAGTTCCCGGAGAAGAGCCACTGGCGCAGCTCGTAGTACGGCGTGGGCCCGCCGGTATTGGCGTAGTAGCCGAGGTCGAACTTGCCGTTGTATATGGCCGACTGATGCGCGGGAGCCGCCAGGTTCCTCGGCGTGACCTTGATACCGACGGCCTTGAGGTTCTGCTGGATCACGTTGACGGCCGCTACCCAGTCGGAGAAGCCGCCGTTGTTGGTGATGGTGAACTCGAGCTTCTGGCCGCCCTTGGCCATGATGCCGTCCGAGCCTTTCTTGTACCCGTCGGCCTGAAGGATCGAGATCGCCTTGCTGGGGTTGTAGGCGTAGTTGTTGCCGAACGACGCCGCCTGTGGCGCGTCGAGCCAGCTGGAGAACGTCGGGGTGACGATCCCGGTCTGGTTCGACGCGGGCTCGTAACCGTACTCACCGATGAGCGAGGCCTTGTGGCGGTCGATCGCATACGCCATGGCCTGCCTGACCTTGACGTCTCTGAGGATCGGGTTCTTCAGGTTGATGAACATCGTCACGTTGGCGACCGGCGGGAACCAGTAGTGGTAGTTGGGGCTCTTGGACAGGTAGAACTTCTGGATGCTCGGGATGAACTGGCTGCCCCACTGCGCCTGCCCGTTGGCCAGGTAGGTGTTGGCCGTGTCGTTGGAGGTGAACGCCGGGTAGTTGACCGTGGCCACCTTCGGCTTGCCGGGCTGCCAGTAGTGCGGGTTGGCCTTGTAGGTGATGTTCTGCGGCGTGCAGTTGCTCATGGTGTAGGCACCGGTGCCGACCGGGTGCGAGTCGGTGTACTTCACCGGGTCGGAGACCGTGGACCAGATGTGCTGCGGCACGATCGCGGTCTGGTCCGCGATGTAGTAGAAGTAGGTCACCGCGGGCGCCTTGAACGTCATCACGACCTGGTTGGAGCCCTTCTGCGTCACGCTCGACAGCACCGACCAGACCGAGTTGACGTCGAGCGCCTTGTGCTGCTTGAGCAGATTGAAGGTGTACACCACGTCGGCGGCGGTCAGCGGCTTCCCGTCGGTCCACTTCACTCCGTTGCGGATGGTGAAGGTGATGTCCTTGTTGCCGTTGGACCACGTCCACTTCGTGGCCAGCCAGGGCGATTCCTTGGCGTTCTGCAGCGTGTTGACGAAGACCAGCGGCTCGTAGACGTTCCCGAAGGAATAGCCGATGTTGGACAGGTTGAACGGGTTGAAGCCGCAGGTCCAGAGGCTGCCGCTCTCATTGTCGATGGTCAGCGTGCCGGTTGGGCCTGACGAGTTTGACTGGGTCGAACTGGTCGTACTGCTCGAGCAGGCGGCGGCCAGCAGCGCGGCGGCGAGCAAAGCTCCGATGATCTTGAAGCGTCTCATGAGGGTAGCCCTTCGCTGAGCGTGATGGGAGGGAAGGAGACCGGATGGCCGCCGTCGGCGACCGGATGGGCTGCCGCCCCGGCAAGGGCGGCGTCCATGGCGAGCGCGACGGCGCCGATGAGCGGGGCGTCGGAGGGGAACCGGGCGGCCACGAGCTCGGGCGGGAATGGTACACCCGCGCTCAGTGCGTGCGACAGGCCCGGCCGCAGGCGATCCCACGACCGGACCATGCCGCCGCCGACCGCGATCCGCACCGGGTTCACGCAGATCGCGAGGTTCACCACGTGGAAGGCGAGTTCGGTGACGAAATCGGTCACGAGACGGTCGAGATCGGCGTCATCCCGGCTCGCCTCGAAGACCTCGCCGGCCTCGATCGGCTGGCCCTGGGCGAGCTGGCTGGCCGCACGCTGCACCAGCGCCCGCCCGCTGATCATGTCCTCCAGCGGTGTCCGGGCCGCCAGCGGCACACCGACGTCGGTCGCCGCGCGCAGGTTGTAGCCGATCTCGCCGGCCGCCCCGTTCCCGCCGCCCAGGACCTGACCACCGGCCACGATGGCCGCGGACAGGCCGGTGCCGAGGTTCAGGTAGATCGCGGGATCGCAGTCGGCGAGCGCGCCCCAGCGCACCTCCGCCTGAGCCGCCGCCTTGGCGTCCGTGGCCATGACGACCCGCACGCCGGGGAAGGCCGCCCGCAGCTCGTCCCCGAAGGCGAGCTTGTCCCAGCCGCTGATCGCAGGCGCGAGCTCGACCCGGTCGTCGAACGGGATCCCGAAGGTGGAGACGCCGAGCGCGGCGAGGTCGCGGTCGGCGGCGGCGTCCGCGAGGAGGGCACGGGCGGCCTGGATGCCACGCTCGAAGCTGGCCCGGGCCCCGAGCTCGCCGC
>DAITAE010000695.1:0-2342 GCA_036824445.1 Streptosporangiaceae bacterium
TGGACCTGATGATCGCCAAGGTGGACGAGCGGCTCAAGGACCGCGACATGGGCCTGGAACTGCGCCCCGCCGCCAAGAAGCTGCTCGCCGAGCGGGGCTACGACCCGGTGCTGGGCGCCAGGCCGCTGCGCCGGACGATCCAGCGGGCGATCGAAGACGCGCTGTCCGAGAAGATCCTGTTCGGTGAGCTCAAGGCCGGCCAGATCATCATGGTCGACGTCAAGGGCACCGGCGAGGACGCGGAGTTCACGTTCAAGGGTGTGCCCAAGCCCGAGGCGGTGCCGGACGCGCCCCTGGCCGAGGTCGAGACCGGAACCGGAGCGAGCAAGCAGCAGCAGCAGAACTAGAGCGCATCAAGCTGCCGCGTCATCAGTGACCCGGGCCCGTCACGGCCCGGGTCACTGCTTGTCACGCTTCCCCTCGACCACTTTCATGATCACGCACGATCCGGTGCATATATGGCAGGGAATCGTCCGTGATCATGAAGGTAGGGGTCGGCCGCGGGCTCACTGGGCAGGCCGGGCTTGTCTGGCAGGGCGTAGCCGCCGTCGGGGTGGGGTTCCGCCAGCCCGTCGCTGATCAGGGTGGCCAGCGCCTTGGCGCGCTGGGCGTCGTCCGGCCAGGCGGCGTCGATATGGGCCGGGGGCACCGGCCCGTCCGCGTCCCGGAGCACGGCAAGGAGCTGACCCCGGCATTGCCGGTCGGTGCCCTGGTAGGGCTGGCCGCCACGGCGGCCGGGGCCGGCCGGGCTGCCCGCCAGCCGCCATGCGCATGCGGCGGCCACCGGGCACGTGCCGCACCGTGGGCGGGTGGCGGTGCAGACCAGGGCACCGAGTTCCATCACCGCGACGGACCACCGCGCCGCCACCTGCGGCCGCGCCGGCAGCAGGGAGCGCGCCAGCGCGATCTCCGCCGCCGTGGTGCTGCGGGCCGGCCATTGCCGGCCCGCAGCCATCCGTGCGAGCACCCTCCGCACGTTGGTATCGAGAACCGGATGCCGCTGGCCGAACGCGAAGCTCGCCACCGCCGCGGCCGTATATGAGCCCACGCCGGGCAGCGCACGCAGGGCGTCGATGGAGTCGGGGACCTCCCCGCCATGCCGCTCGCTGATCACGCGCGCGGCGGCGTGCAGACGGAGTGCGCGGCGCGGGTAGCCGAGCCGCCGCCACTGACGCACCGCGTCCCCGGGTGAGGCCGCGGCCAGCGCGCGCGGGGTGGGCCACCGCGCCAGCCACGTCTCGTAGGCGGGCAGCACCCGAGCCACCGGCGTCTGCTGCAGCATGACCTCGCTGACCAGCACCGCCCAGGCGCCGGCGTCTGCCCTGCGCCAGGGAAGGTCACGCGCATGCGACCCGTACCAGCGCAAGATCACCTCGGCCTGGCCGCGGGGGCGCGCTCGCTGGGTCTCCGTACTGGTCATGATGAACGGATCATCCCACGGCCGACCCCCGACCGATTGTGGCCTCATCCGGCGGTCCTCATCCACGCGCCTGTCCGCGCGCCGGTCTTTCGTGGCCAGTGGCGCCGGCTGGCGGCCGCGGCGCCGCCTGATGGCTCTGCTTGGCTGCACGGGCCTGTCAGCCACCGAGGGCGGCCGCTATCGCCTCCTTCACGTCCTCTACTTCCCGTACCTCGGTCAGCGCCGCATGAGCGGTGCCCCGTCCATCGCCAGTGTCACCCGCACTGGGTATGCCGGCCGTGCCGGCCGGCACGATGGCCCGCCGGAAGCCCATGCGTCCGGCCTCGGCGAGCCTGCGGGCCACGCCCGGCACCCGCCGCACCTCCCCCGCCAGGCCGACCTCCCCGATGGCCACCACCGAGCCCGGCACGCTCAGGTCGGCGGAGGCGCTGGACATGGCCAGCGCGATCGCGAGATCAACGGAAGGCTCGGTCAGCCGGACCCCGCCAACGGTGGCGGCGTACACATCCTGCTTGCCGAGCATGACCGCGGCGCGGCGCTGCAGCACGGCCATCACCATCCCCACCCGGGCGGAGTCCAGGCCGGAGGTGACCCGGCGCGGGATCTCCAGCGTGGACGCTGCCACCAGGGTCTGCACTTCCGCGAGCAGAGGACGGCGGCCTTCCAGGGTCACCGTCACGCATGTTCCCGGCACCGGCTTCGAGCGCTGCGACACGAACAGCGCGCTTGGATCGGGCAAACCGATGAGGCCGTACTCGCCGAGCTCGAAGCAGCCCACCTCATCGGTCGGGCCGAACCGGTTCTTCAGCGCCCGCACCATTCGCAGCTGCGCGTGCCGGTCGCCATCGAAGTGCAGCACGACGTCGACCAGGTGCTCCAGGGCCCGCGGGCCGGCGATCGACCCGTCCTTGGTGACGTGCCC